>CAMDSB010000001.1 GCA_945907105.1 Rickettsia typhi
CAGACATATGTTTATTTCCTGAGTTAGCTACCTCTGGATATTTGGCAGAAGATCTTTTTACTCAGAAAAATTTTATAGATACTATACAACGTAATGTAAACAGGCTTGTTTCTATAACAGGAAATACTTGCTTAATCCTCCCTACTCCCATATTGGAAGATAACGGCTTGCTTTATAATGGTGTTATTGCAGCCCAAAACGGTAAAATTATTGGTAAGACATATAAACAAGAATTACCAAATTACGGTATATTCGATGAAAAAAGGTATTTTGCGCAAGGGGCTCCTTTCATAATTGAGATCAATGGGAAAAAAATTGGTATTCCGATATGTGAAGATATCTGGCTTAACCAAGTGTGCATTTATCTAAAAAAACAAGGTGCTGAATTGTTCCTTGTACCGAATGGCTCTCCATATGAAAAAGATAAAATGAGTAAAAGAGTCCATATAGTAAAGCAAAGATTTAACGAAACACAAGTTCCTATAATTTATTGTAACCAAGCCCTAGGGCACGATGGCATAGTCTTTGACGGAAGATCATTTTGCTATGACGGCGAAGTAAAAATTATTGGTAAAGCTTTTGAGCCCGATCAACAGCTTGTTGAAATAACAAAGGGTAAGTTTGAATGTTCTGCAACATATAATTTAAATATAAATATTTACGATGAAATGTTTAGTGCTATGGTACTTGGTCTTCGTGACTATGTTCAAGATAATGGTTTTGCAAAGGTCATTCTTGGGTTATCAGGGGGGATCGACTCTGCTCTAGTGGCAGTTATTGCTAAGCAAGCTCTTGGAAGCAGCAATGTTACTGCCTATATGCTACCGTCTCAATTTACCTCTAAGGAAAGTGTTGATGATGCAGAGGAGCTTGCCACAAACCTGGGCATAGTTTTGAAATCAATAGATATAAAAGAAATTTTTGAATTATTTTTAACAACTTTGAGTAAAGATAATCCGATAAATACAAATTCTATTACGTTTCAAAATTTACAGTCACGAATCAGAGGCACACTCCTCATGGCCAAAGCAAATGAAAATAATTCGCTACTAATTACAACGGGAAATAAATCTGAATACGCGACTGGCTATGCAACAATTTATGGAGACATGAATGGAGCCTTTAATCCAATTAAAGACTTATATAAAACCCAACTATACTCACTTGTCCGGCATATTAATAGTACCATGAGCGTCATCCCGGAAAGGATCATTACAAAAGCTCCCTCTGCGGAACTAGCACCAGATCAAAAAGATTCAGATTCATTACCAGAATATAATATATTAGATAGAATTATTGAAGATCATATCGAAAATAACCTAGATAAACATGATCTTCTAAAAAAATATGACTTGGAACTTGTGCAACAGGTTATAAAGTTAGTTAAAAATTCCGAATTCAAAAGAAAACAATCGCCACCCGGAGTCAAACTCTCAAAAAGGAATTTTGAAAAAGATAGAAGATATCCTATAACTAATCTCAGTTAGACTTTAGGGTGTAAATAATTATTTATACAGTATAGTATCTGGCCGAACAAAAACTTTTAATAAAACTTGACGATTCCCTAATACAATACTATGTTGCCTTCTACTAATACGAAATATTTTATTTAACTACCTTGTAGTGTAAGTGGCAATATAGTATTAATTTATTAGTATTTTCCATATAAAAAAATATAAATCATGCTAAAGAAACAGTTAGACCAAACAATAGAACCTATATCAGAATCACCTGTAATAAACCATGAGATCAGTTTAGATTTAACCACTAACCCCGCGACGAATAATGGACAAGGTGAGCAAATTTTTGGTAGGCTATTACCATTGCAAATAGCAGCAAATCCTAACCAACCTCAACTAGCTGGCGTGCAAAGCAGTGAGCAAATTGTAGGGTATTTTGAAACCACAAATGTCCCAGCGCCTGTTTTAATTAGTGGCAATGTGGAGGAATGTTGTGATGAGTGTTATGAGTTTTGTTGTTATTATGATTGCTGCGAAATAATGTAACCAAAAAGGTCTATACACACCTTATGACGATATATTAACAGACACAAAGTAGTTACTTATTATTTTGTTGGATGTTATTCTGGCCGAAGCAGTAACCCAGGTTTTTAACCACTTTGCCCTGGGTTCCTCAGCTTCTTATCAAGTAATAAAAATATTTTTTAGAATAGATGGCGATTAATAACTACTAAATTTCGTAATGTCTTTAACCATTCTTTTGCTTTCTCACTAACTTTTTCATCAGCCAATGCAATATCATAAATTTCCTTTTTACGTGTGGTATCTTCTCCATACATATCATCAAGAACTTCATTCCAAAGTTTGAAAATTGTCTCATCAGAAACCCCTGAGCCTACTTGATTCAAAATTCCATAAATACGATCTCTCCAATAAGCATCCATTGCTTTGTCTACCCAAGATACAATTTCAGGCGTTAAGCCAGTTTCGTGGAGCCCTTTTCCTTCACTAAAACCTTTTTCAAATTTTTTAGTGCGCAAATGAGCATATTTTTTGCCATATAATTGATTAACCCATAACATGAACTTTTTTCCAAGATCAATCCCGATCGCTGATTCGGGATCATTGTCAAGATTGTTGCTAATCTCAGATACTAAATTAGCCCAATTTTTTTCGAATACTTCTTTCTGCTCTGGAGTTGAATTAGTTTCTAACTCAGTTTTAAAAGCTATATATTGCTTTAATTCGTCGGGTGTAAATATTTCCTTAACCCAAGGATGTTCTAGTTGCTCAGTCATACGATATACCTCAATTAATTTAATAATGGTTTCCCACGGAATAGATTTATCATCGCTTACTTTAGAAATAATGCTTTTGAGCACTTTGCTTGCCTCAAGTAAACTATTGGCTTTTTGCTCCAAAAATTGAGCCTGAACTAAAAAATGCTCAAGAGCTCCCGCTTTACCCATTAGCAATAGCTTAATTTTCGAAAGCTTAAAACCACAAAACTTCAAAGCAATAATCTGTTGTAGTTGCAATAAATCCCTTTCGGAGTACACACGATAACCATTAGATAGCCGCAAGCTCGGCCCTAACAAGTCAATACGGTCATAATGATGCAACGTTTGCACCGATATACCCGTTAATTTACTTAAGTCTTTTACGTACCAATGAGTCATCGTTTTACCTCCTTATGTTGGAAGATAAGGTATATAGTAACTATAGGGTCAAGAGGTTTTTTCAGGAGAATTGCATTTATTTCTCTAACAATAGGTAATTTAGTGAAAAATGCAATGGAGCCAAGTCTATAGAGGCAGTAATAAGGCATCAATATTGGAATCATTATTCCAAATTAGACTTGGTATTATGCTTACAAATAAGTATATTACCTTTCGCTTTAACTATCAAAAGCTTGTCTCCAACTCGTGCAATCGTTTCTCCATTACTTAACTTAGCATTCATGATGGTACCGGACCAGTACACCTTTCCAAGATCACCAGGTTTAATATCCTCATGAGCTACTTCAACTTGCATACCCACAATGTCAAAATAGTCTTTACCAGAATTGGTTTTATTATAAACAAACGCCTTCAGTGGCCACCATAATATCAAAAACCATGCTAAAGAGGAAAAACCAACCGACGCAACTTGATAATTTAGTGTTTCAGGATAGAAATAAAAAATTACTGAACTAGTCATAGCTCCAAGACCGACAAATAAAAATCCTATGCCCGGTAACGTACTAAATTCTATTAATATAAAGACGATACCCACCGCAAGCCATATTTCTCCTGGACTAATTATCATAATCATTCTCTACTAAAATTAGCTTTATATTTCCTTTAAATCCTAGGCTAAAGGGAGACGTAAAACAACAAAAAAATGATGAATGGAATATCGTACATGCAAGCTCTACCTGCGCCAAAGGCCTTTGTAACAAAAGAATTTATTACTCTTTTGCGTTTTGATAATGCAAAATTCAATCACCAGTGGGCATAAAGAATTATCCAATTCAATTACTTGTTCTACACACGCCCTAGAAATTACTTAGCTAGCTTTCTCTTTCAAATACGCTATCACATTAACAATATCTTGTGGTTTAGTAAGACCAGCAAAACTCATTTTTGTACCAGGAACAAACTTACTTGGCTTATTAAGAAAATGATATAGATTATCATTGTCCCATACACCGCCAATAGCTAGCATTGCTTTTGAATAAGCAAATCCTTCTGTTTTAGCCTTAGCTGCTCCATATATTTTCCATAAATGTGGTCCTATTTTATTTGCCCCCCCCTCTTCCAAGCTATGGCAAACAACACATTTTTTTACAATCTTAGCTCCTTCTTCTGCATTAGCAGTAGCCATAAGCTGCGCAATATCAACAGGTATTTCTGGAGCTTGTCCATGACCACCCGAAGCGCTTTCTGACACCTCTACCTGATAACCACGCTGAGCTATTTCTAACTTAGGTTTATAAAGGATGTTTGCTACAAAACCAACTACCATCGCAATTAAGCTGGCAAGCAATATTGCTGCTGCAATTTTATTTAATTCTAACCCTGACATAAGCACTATATTTATTTATAACTATAGCAATTCTTCCAAATTCCAACGAGCTCTTGGTTTGAAATCCATGCCGTTTATTATACCAGCTTTTAATCTCTCAAGTCCAGCAAAAGCAATCATCGCGGCATTATCTGTACATAATTTTATCGGTGGCGCAACAAAATTATACCCTAACTCTTCTGACAAAGCATTTAAGTCACTTCTTATCTGCTTGTTAGCAGCCGCACCCCCCGCAACCACGAATCTCTTTCCTTGACAGATATTCTCATATTGATCTATGGCATATTTTGTTTTTTGAACCAACACATCACAAACGGCTTGTTGAAAACTTGCAGCTATATCACTCATATCACGCTCTGACAGATTATCAATTGCTTGAAGTTTAAGTTTTACAGCTGTCTTTAAACCAGAAAAAGACATGTCTGAATTTTTTTGATTATACAAAGGGCGAGGAAAATCAAATCTCTTTGGATCTCCATTAATAGCAAGTTGTTCAACGATAGGCCCTCCAGGAAACCCTAGATTCATCATTTTTGCAACCTTATCGAATGCCTCACCGGCTGCGTCATCTAAAGTTTGACCTAAAATTTTATATCTACCCAGACTATGCACAGCAACAAATTGACAATGTCCACCACTAACAAGTAAAAGTAAGTAAGGAAATTGGACATTATCAGTAAGCCTTGCCGTAAGAGCATGCCCCTCAAGATGATTAATTGCAATAAATGGTTTGCCTAAAGCGCTTGCAAGGGCTTTACCATACATTGATCCGACAATCACACCACCAATCAATCCAGGTCCAGAAGTTGCAGCAATAGCATCAATTTCCTGGAGGGTTATTGATGCTTCAATCAAACATCTATCAATTGCTGATTTAATGTTGTAAAGGTGAGACCTAGCTGCAATTTCTGGCACTATTCCCTTGAAAGCTACATGCTCTTCAGTTTGAGAAATAACGATATTGGCAAGAATATTTGGGCCAGAGGAAACTATTGCTGCAGCAGTATCATCGCAACTAGATTCCAACCCAAGAACTTTAATCGACAAAAAAACTACCTAATTGAATCAAAAATATACCTTGTGAAATAAGCGATGTCAAGTTGGTTTTCGACCTTTTTCATATCTACCTTATCTTGCATTTCTTTAGGAACATAATTCATAACGTTACTAAGAACAGCAAAGTATAAATTCTTAGAAGGTATGTAGCCCGACTCACATCTTATTGCCAAAGCTTTGCCAGCATGATGGTATAGTATATCTCCACCTGCTAATTCAGATATAAACAGGCCATAGCCAGTATATTTCTTCATGCCATCGCTGGAATCGTCAGGAAGCTGATAATGTTTTGTGATCATCAGTTCATATGAGTCATTTGAAATTATTTTACCAGAATGCAGGGCTTTATTCCAAATTATAAGATCCTTAGTAGTTGATGCCACTCCACCATCAGCATAAGGAACCATGATAAATTCTGACTTAGCTAAATTAAACTTAGGCTCAAATGTACCTGTTGGCGTCACAAAATAACGAATAGGATAATTTGTAGAACCAGGCTCCACTTGGTGTTTAACAGCTTCTTCAATAGTAATTAATTTTGTATCTTTCATTCCGAGCGGTTTGAAAAATTCTTCGGCATAAAAATCAGCAAGATGCTTAGCGGATACTGTCTCAATGATTAGGCCTAAAAGAACATAATTTGTGTTACAATAATTATGTTCACTTCCTGGCTCAAATGTTAGCTCCTTACTTGCAGCAAAATTAGCTATATCTTTATTAATTTCTGCATGCGGTTTAGTTATATCAAGCTTGGTGGCCATAAAATATTCAGTTAAACCACTTCTATGCGTAAGCAAATTATGGATAGTTATTTTATTAGCCCACACAGGTACCAAACCACCGACCCATATACCACTTTCTTTTGTCAAAAACTTTGATACTTTATCATTTACGTCTAGCAATCCTCGATCACGGAGCTTTAAAATAGCAGCGGCTGTCATTGTTTTTGTTGTAGACGCAATAGGCATCGCTTGTTCTGAATTTAACTCCTTTTGAGGTTCAAAAGAGTGCAGCCCCTTTGCTCCTTGCTCTATAATCCCATCATCGTCACAAAACATATAAGTACCATTCATAAATCGCGAGGATAAATAGTCTTTGCTAGCTTGGCTGACTTTATTCCTTAGATCATTATCTGCAAAAGAAAAACTCGAATTAAACAATAATGCTAAAAATAAAATAATATACTTTTTCATACAACCCCTTCCCCTGTTGTTTATTAACTCAGTACTTTAATAATTTCATGCTCAAGTTCTTGCAGCTTAGCAAGATTACTTCCTCCAATTTGAGCAAGAGTTGCTTGCCCCCCGCCACTTCCTCCTATAAGAAGGGATAAGTGCTTGGAAATTTCGCTTGCATTATGTTTAAGTGACATTTCTTTTGAAACAGCAATAATAATAGATAGTTTTTCACTGGTTTTACTTACAAATACAATGACTAAATCAGTATATTTTTTAGATAAATTTTCAGCTGCTATACGCGCAGTTTTACCATCGGTATTTTCTGGGATGATCTTGTAAACCAAGCGTCCTTTGTCTATAGATACAGAGGTCATATTAATATCATTATCTGACAACATTAAACTGCTTATCTGTATTTTTTCAACTTGTTTCTCAAGATCTTTTTTCGATGCTAGCAAAACCTCAACTTTTTGTAATAATTCTGGTTTGTTACTCTTAAGAGTGTCAACAAGCTCATTAAGTAGCTCTTCATTGGCAGCAATCTCTTTGAAAGCAAACTCACCACATACCGCTTCTATCCTTCTTATTCCTGCTGCAATGGCGCTTTCACTGAGAATCTTAAATGCCCCAA
This sequence comes from Rickettsia typhi, assembly GCA_945907105.1. GTDB lineage: Bacteria > Pseudomonadota > Alphaproteobacteria > Rickettsiales > Rickettsiaceae > Megaera_A. Next base: position 7,392 of record CAMDSB010000001.1, read on the forward strand.
TATCACCCGTTCTGTTAACATGCGTACCACCACATAGCTCAAACGAATACGGATTTTTATCTTCTTCAAACGCACCTAGAGAAACAACTCTCACTTCAGAATCGTATTTTTCTCCGAATAATGCCATAGCACCAGCCTCCATCGCCTGATCAGTAGACATCAACTTGGTAAGAACTTTTGAGTTATCAGAAATAATTTGATTTACTTTTTGTTCTGCTAATTTAACTTCAGCTTTTGTCAGAGCTTTGGGATGGCTAATATCAAACCTAAGCTTATCGTGGGAAACTAAAGAACCCTTTTGAGTCACGTGTCTCCCTAATACCTCTCGTAATACAGCATGTAAAATGTGTGTAGCTGTATGATGCATTTTCAAACGTTTTCTATAAGAAAAATCTATAGACATTTTTAGTACATCATTTATGGAAACAATCCCTTCTTCTAAAAGACAAATATGCCCTATAACTTTACCTAAAAACTTCAGTGTATTTAATACTTGTATCTTACAATGGGGCGATTCTATTACACCAATATCGCCCATTTGTCCGCCAGACTCTCCATAAAATGGACTCTGGTTAGCTATCAATGTAAATTTCTCACCAGGCTTAGAAATTTGTTCCAATTTTTTACCATCTTGCACCAGAGAAAGAACTTTGCCTTCAGCTGACTCCAGTGAATATCCTAGAAATTCCGTAGTACCAAACTCTGATAATATATCAAACCATATTGCATCCGTCTTAAGCTCACCAGAACCTGCCCAAGCTTTTCTCGCTCTCTCTTTTTGCAAGTTCATTTGCTTGTTAAAATCTTTATTATCTACCGTAACCCCTTGTTTTTTAAGGATATCTTCTGTCAAATCTAATGGAAACCCATATGTGTCATATAGTTTAAAAGCTATATCTCCCGATAGCTCTCCGCCTTTCGCAACGAACTTCACTTCCTCTTCAAGAAGTTTTAAACCACGATCCAGTGTTGTTTTAAATCTTTCTTCTTCTTGCTTTAAAATACTTGAAACAAAATCTTCAGCTCTATGTAATTCAGAGTATGTATGACCAAATAAATCGACTAATTTTGGCAATAGCTTATACATTAGCGGCTCTTTTGCCCCAAGCTGATGCGCATGCCTCATGGCTCTACGCATTATCCTTCTAAGCACATAACCCCTGCCTTCATTTGAGGGCATTACCCCATCAGCTATTAAAAAAGCGCTGGAACGCAAATGATCAGCAATAACCCGATATGAAAACAATGACTCTCCTTTGGCCGCCACTTTTAAAATAGATTCTGTATGGCCAATTATTTCCTTAAAAACATCCGTGTCGTAATTATCATGTACACCCTGAATTACAGCCGAAATTCTTTCTAAGCCCATGCCAGTATCTACGGATTTATTCGGCAATAAAATACGATTATCTTTATCTACTTGCTCAAATTGCATAAAAACTAAATTCCAGATCTCAATAAACCTATCTCCATCCTGCTCTGGAGAACCAGGCAAGCCACCAGGAATAGCCTCACCATGATCATAAAAAATCTCAGAGCATGGACCGCACGGGCCTGTATCACCCATGGACCAAAAATTATCGTTTGTATCAATGCGAATTATACGATCATCGCCAATACCAGCAATTTTTTTCCAGTATGATACAGCTTCATCATCATTATGGTACACGGTTACATATAACTTTTCTTTCGGCAGCTTATATTCCTTTGTTAGCAAATTCCATGCATAAAAAATCGCCTCTTCTTTAAAATAATCACCAAAGGAAAAATTACCTAACATTTCAAAAAACGTGTGATGTCTTGCCGTATATCCAACATTGTCCAAATCGTTATGCTTACCACCCGCACGCACAGATTTTTGTGAAGACGTGGCTTTTGAGTAGTTACGCTTATCGATTCCAGTAAATACATCTTTAAACTGTACCATCCCAGAATTAACAAACATTAGACTCGGATCATTATGTGGGACCAATGAACTCGAAGGAACGTGCGTGTGCCCATTAGCTTTAAAAAAATCAATAAAGGTACTTCTAATTTGTTGAGTAGTAATTTTATGCATAGAACTAATTACGGTTTTTAAGAATTTTATAGACCATAACCTTAATAAATTTATGGCTAAATTACAATATTAATTTAAAAAGCTTTTTATTGTTTTTGTGTTGCAGTTGAGGTTGATCTGATTAGTGCCTACTCTAAAAATATAAAGTAGAACAATTTTTTTCATCAAAATTATTAACCAATTGAGCACCCAGCATAATTCTAAATTAGAATTTATAGTTAATCTGCTAAATCATTTATTTCATAAGAAAAATATAACTATTTTTCTAGGAAAAAATGGCATTACACTTTTTGTTATGAAAAAAAATCAGGTACAAAACAGCCTTTTTATTGAATATGGTGCTGAGAAATATTATCAAAAATACAGAAAATTCTTATCTGGTTATAAAGGCTATTATGTCATGTTCTTACTAGACCATAAAGAATGTCAACTAAATCATGAAATGTTGCCAATTCTGAGCAGCCTTATTAAAATAAATCCTGTCGATAAATTTATTGCAGAGAAATATAAACCAGAAGATATTGTCGCCTACAATATTTACGAAATTAATAACCAAAATGGCGAGGTCTTGAACACTTGTATAGCAACAACCCCTTTCTCTCCTCCGCTCAGTGACTTACTAGAATACTCAATAAAAAAATCTTTTAAATATAGCGGGATCTATTTCTTCTCTTTAGAACTAGGGGCCATAATAGATCGTATGCTTCAAGCTAGTGGTAAAACTGAGTATATAGATGCTCTGCAAGTCTTTACTGTAATCACTCAAACAAGTAATATAAGGATTATCGTAAAATATAAACATAATATCATGAGCGAAAAAACAGTAGAGTTTCCTTATGATAAATCAGATATGTATCTAATTGGTACAATTGAGCAAGCAATATCTGACAAGCTATTATTTTATAAGCAATATATTAAAACTCTCGACAAACAACCTTGTGTTATATTTTTAGTAGATAACACCCTCAAGCAACTCATAACACAGCTTAAGTTTGAAAATTGCCAAATCCTAACTTTGAGTGCCGACGATTTAAGCCTCGGGCCTCATCATTCAAACAATCGTTTTCAAGATAATGTTATAATAGAATTATTTAATAAGTTTGCCGCACATCTTGCTTCAAATAAACCTTTAAAAAGCATCTCAAAACTTACACTAATAAACAGAGCTGCTTTTAAACCTGTTGTCGCTATTATTTCTGGAATGATCTTAACGCTTTGTTTTATCAAGTATCACGTCATTAAGGTCCAATCCGAAGCAGATGGCCTTAATAAACAGTATTACAAACTTGCGGAAGAATATAGGCAAATAAAAAAGAGGAATCCTAACCTTTCAAATGTAAGTGATTTGCTCGAGATGTATAATTTACAAAATATCATTGCTCGAAAATCATCTACTCCTTTTGAGCACTACAAAATACTTACTTTAACCCAACATGAAAATTTAAAAATTGATAAATTATCTTGGAAGTTACTTAACCCAGTATTAGTTGATTTTTCTCAAAGCGATCTAGTAGTATCTATCGATATTAGTTATAAAGGCCCAGTGGACTCAGCTTTAACGGGAATAGAACTTATTAATGGATATGCTAATCATATAAAAACTCACTTTCAGAATTTTCGTATTGTTTTTACTAAGGACTCTGACAATATTAAAGATATAGCAAGAAGAATTACTATACCCGCACATTTTTTGATTAAAGGAAAAGTTGGGGAGGATAAAGATGATAGATAAACTCGTAGTTCATCTTAAAAACATTATTTTCTTCAAGATTATTATTTATCTACTATTTATAATCACTCTTGCCCTTTTAATCCCTATATTTATTACTGATTTAGAAAAAGCCGCTCAAAGAAAACAAAAGGCAAACACTTTTCTACGAGAAACAACTTTGCAAATTGAATCTATAAACGATTTTCAAGAAAAAATTATCGCCCTAAACAACGATTATAAATCTTTGCTAATAATGACTAAGGATGTCAGCTGCTCAAACCGAACAAGATTTATTAAGGCAGTGGAGTCATTTACTACAAAATATCAGCTATTTGAACCAATCAGTATCAAAATTTCCAAAGGATTCGAAGGAGAAAATTCTTTAGCTAATTATGGAAATATAAAAATAGATTATCATACTGCTGATATTAATTTTAAAACTTTAGACCCTTACCATTTACTAATTATTACGCAAGATTTATGTGGCATTATGCCACCAGGCTCTGTTGTGCTAAGCAGTAATCTTCGATCAATAAATGTGTTAACTCCGGAAATAATTGATACATTAACAACTGCTAAAGCTCCAGAACTATTGGATGTAAAGGTAAAGATTCTTTTAAGAGATATTGTATATGAGAAATGAGATAAAGCTACCAGAAGGAGTTAATCCAAAACCATTTTATCTATATTTTGAAGAACATCTAAGTAATAACCTTGGAGATACTCTTATACACTCTATTTCTAATCTTCTAGCAATAGACTATTCTATTAGACTAAAGTCAGCTCCCGAACTTAAAGAATATGTAAAGCTATGTGGGTCTAGGTTAAAAAAACATTTAGACCAAAAAATTATCTTTAATGAAACTTTTTCATCGGTCATGACCTTATTTGCTATTGCAATCACCCTGGAAAAGCAAACTGATGAAGACAATGATAAATCTATTGAACAATCACAAGATGCAGTTATTGAATCTATAATTTCTTCTCATTTTGGTGATTTAAGCCTCAAAGAACAGCAAATTATTAGGCTAGTACTCAAAGATTTGTTATCAGGAAAAGATGGTAAAGAATTAATGAGCATTGTACTTTCAGACCCCAAATTGTTCCATTCCACAGTGCTGTCTGCTGTGCAAGCTAAAAAACAACAGCAAAAAATTTCTGAATTTGTAGTAGTTCAGTTAAACTCAATACTATCACAATCCAAAGCACTTGACCAAAAAGTGACGGGATTCAAATCAACTTTTGCAAAAATGGCCATGGTAGGAAGCATAATCATTGCAGCATCAATCGGAGTTGTTGTAGGAGGTTTAGCACTTCCTGTGCTCGTCCTACCTGCAACATTATACGCAGTAAAGTATGGGCCCTCACTGGGCGAAAAAATTGGCACTATCGTTGCCAAAAACATACCAAGCATTGCAAATGAAACAAAAAACCTTAATCAACTTAAGAACGCTACCAAGGAAGTGTCTATTGATACTCCTAAGCTAAAGACTAGTACAGCTATTAAAAACGAATTATCTCAAGAAAAAACCAAAGAGCTAGCTAAAACTGTCGAACTCAAGCCTATTGGAGTGACAGAGGTTGCTAACCAAACCACACTTGATAAAGCGTTACAATCAAAATCTAAATCAGGCAGCCGTGGTAGACATGCCTAGTATAACTTCGATTGTTAGCTATATGGTTCTTTTTTTATTCGGTACATTGATTGGTAATTTCACTACTACTATATTTCATCGATTGCCACGAGACATAATGATTTCAGGTTTTGATCAAAAAGTGACTAGGCCTCCATTTTGTTCAAGTTGTGGACATATTTTACGCTTTTATGAGTATTTACCTATTTTAAGTTGGTTTAGCACCTTTGGGAAATGTAATTACTGCCATATAGCAATTACAAAATCATATATAACCCTAGAGATATTAATCGGGCTACTAGCAATGATTTTATACTATATACTTGGCCAAAATTTAGAATATTTCTTTATTTATTTTTGTTTTGCTACACTAGTTATTTTAAATATCTTTATATATTCAAAGCACAATATTGTCCCAGCAAAGATTACTTTAAGCATCATTATACTAGGTATGATTTATCGCACCTTAATAGATCAGGAGATTACACTGTGGTTAACAAGCTTTTCTTTGGCGGCTATTACAAGCTTGTGGATTATTCGTAAGCAACTAGCTGCTATCGCTGCTGCACAAGAAAATACCATAAATGTGCACGCCTTAATTCATTTAATTTTGCCGGCAAGTTTATGGTGTGAAAATTATGGTATGCTAGCTTTTGCTACTAGTATGGTTATAGCGTGGTGTTTACTCTCTAATAAGACAGCAAACAAACTTTTTTATCCGATTGAACTAATTGCTTTATTTTTCATCAGTCTGTACTAATAGACGCAAGTAAATCTAAACGTACTTCTCTATTTGTAAACCAATTTACTAAGAGAGATGTAGTAAAGACATATTGACTCGGTGGTTAAAACTTATCATGATAAACTAGCTATTTTGGGTGTACCAAGAGGTTAAGTACTGACCATGGCAAAATATTCTTAGTCAAAAAATTACGCTATTTTTGAAAGAGACTTAACTAATGTATTTACAGCAGTTTGGTGCTCAGAATTTTCGATTTTCATAAAATTACGAGATACCTCGATACACATACGTTGATGCTGCGTTACTACAGGCTCACTATTGGCTGCTTCCAATCCTTCATAGAAGTAAGATGTATCCTTCGATAAAGCTTTAGCAATTAGCACTAATCTACCTACAGAAATCCTATTTGTTCCTTTTTCATATTTTTGTAATTGCTGATGCGTAACCCCAATGATTTGGGATAGTTGTTGACGAGAAAACCCTTGGGCAAGCCTTAGAGAATAGATTTTCCCCCCTATATACTTATCCACTTCAACTATATAATCATTTTTACGTGCCATAATTCTATAACCTAATAAACTCAAAAAATTAATATAAATAAATCAAAATGAGATGATTTAAGGAGATAATAACATAATTATTGCCGTTATGCAAGAATTCATTTAATTAATGTTAAGATATTGTTCTGTGGGCACGCCTAAAAATTCTTTGCTAACTTAAACCAGAAGTGCTTAGTAGGCCTAATTTTTTAAATATAAATTTGATTTTGTACTGAATTTATGAAAAAGAACTTTAGTAGTATTTTATTCTAATTTCAGTACAAATATTATATATTAACCTTCCGAAATCAAAAATTCTTTTGATTTAACTTGATTATATGAATTTTGAACTCTAAACCCTACTAAGACGATTATTATCGAACCTAAACCGGCGCATATTGGCACAATACTAAGCGAGTATTTATAAGCATAAATATCATATATTCGGATGCCGGAATCATTTAAAGCCCCCGCCCAAAATATATCCATTATTTTGCCTATAACAGTATGGAAAAATGAACCACCTAGCATGTTGATGCAATTTAAAAACGCGATGGTAATACCTAAATTCTTAGGTTCTACAAGCCTAGAGCCAGCCGAAAAGACAATAACTTGATAACAACACATAATACCAAGCACAAAAAACAGAACAGAAAGATATAATGGGCTATAGGTTTTGCTCTGTAATAACAAGACAAATATAAGCATCATAGTAAAACCACACATTCCAATCACTGAGTAATTACCAAACCTCTTACTACACAAAGCAAGCAGTGGACCACCAAAAAGCATACCAAAAAATATAAATGATATAAGACCAGCCGCATCCCCTTTGTTTATAACATAAGCAGTCATTAAGTATGGCACCCCCCAAACATCTCCAAACCCTTCTAATGAACCAACCATCAATAAGTTAGAAAATGCCAACAACCATATAAATGGGGAAGTAAGAATAGCCTTAAAATTTGCTATTTTAAATTTTTCTTCTGGAAGATCAGAAATAGATTTTTTTATATTTTGGGGAGAACGTAAAACAAAATATGTTGCAAAACCTATCATTAGAGAGACACCTGCCAGAGCAACAGCAACCTTTTGCCAACCATATGTCTCTATAAGCATGCTCACTGGTCTGCCTCCATAGATGCCTCCCATAAGCCCAAACGTAAATGAAAAACCTACCATTTTTGCATATTGAACTTTGGGAAACCATTCTGACAGAACCTTGGAAACACCTAAAAAACCTACTGCAGACCCAGCTCCTATCAAAAATCTACTCAGCAGAGCTAAATAAAAACTACTTGTGTAGGTAAACATTAAAGTAGCCAGTCCGCAAAGCACTGCAAATACAAAAATAATGCGGCGAGCACTAAATCGATCTAGTAAAATTGCAACTGGGATTTGCATCATGGAATATCCATAATAATAAAACGCTGCAAGCATCCCAAAATGACTAGCATCTATAGAAAATTGATCCATGATTTGATTCATCATCAAACCAGGCCAAAGACGTAAAATAAATTGATAAGCAAAAAAAAGTAATGGGAAAAGCCACATAAAAAATGGCAAATATTTATGTCTTAGAGTAAGCATATGCAACCTCATTGTATAAATGAACTTAAAAATCAGATTAGTAATAAAAAATGAGCGTGAGGGTATGTATCGGCCTTAGCCGATAATAATAAGAGAAATAATAGTGATGCTAAAACGGTTGTAGTACATCGAATTAATTAAACACATTTATAAGTTTAGGTTACAAAACCGATTTCATTGTTGCACAGTTTATTTATAAGGTCAATAAATACTTCATTGACCCAATCCATTAGAACCGCTTAACCATTTCTTGTTTGCCGCGATAAAATAAGGATTTTCAAAGCCCTCTTTTGCATAACTCATCTCTTTGCCAACGAGATTACAAATCCTTCCTCCAGCAGACCTAACTAGAGCGTGGCCAGCCGCAGTATCCCATTCCATAGTTGGGCCAAATTTAGGGTAAACATCCCCTGCTCCCTCGGCGATCATGCATAACTTAACGGAGCTTGGTATTGCAATGACTTCAGAAAACTCATTTTCTTTTAAATAATCTTCTGTTTCAGAGTTAAAGTTATGGGAACTAACAACAGCTACAAACCCATCTTGTTTATGCTGATTATTGCCAACAATTTGCCCATTTTCTTGAATACAAAATTTCATATTCTCATCGGTAAAATAAAGCCGATCTTTGGCTGGAAGATAAACAAAACCAAACGTTGGTATTTTATTATCTATCATCGCTATATTTACAGTAAAGCTATCGTTATTTTTGATAAAACTTCTAGTTCCATCAATTGGGTCAATGAGCCAAAATTGCTTTTTATGCGTTATGTCAACTAACGGCCTTTCTTCACAAATAACAGGTATAGATGGCATAATTTCCTGTAACTTAGTGAATATATAATCACTAAGTTGTATATCAGCATTAGTCACAGGAGAATTATCTTTTTTAGTTTCTATTTCAAGACCACGCTCTCTAGCTTCAACAGCAATTTTACCAGCTACTATTATTATTTCTTTTACCGCTTGAATAAGCATCTTGTTCATTTTGCGTCCGCTATTTTGTTATTCCCTCAGTGGAGTTTTGGCAGATGGGGGTTGTTCATCTATATTTTAAACTAGCAATATACGTGTTAACTAGCAAATAGGCTACTGTCATAGGCCCCACTCCACCGGGAACCGGTGTAATATACTTTACATGATCTTTTACGCTTTGAAAATCTACATCACCTACCATCGTGCATTTATTCTCTGAGACTAAGCGATTAATTCCTACATCTATCACCACAGCATTGGAATTAAAATACTCTTTTGTAAGGAATTGAGGTCTACCCATTGCTGAAACCACAATGTCAGCTCTGGATGTAATAGATTGCAAATCTTTAGTTTTTGAATGACAAATCGTGACACTACAATCTTCCTTAAGAAGCAGAGCTGCAAGAGGGCGACCAACAATATTAGATCTACCAATCACTACGACATTTTTACCAGCTAAATCGTCAACACAAGATTTGATTAATGCAAGACAACCCCTCGCAGTACACGGCACAAAACCATGCTCGAATGGACTATATAATAACCCTATATTTATTGGATGAAATCCGTCTACATCTTTGTCTGGATGCACAGCCATTATTACTTTTGCTTTGTCGATGTGATCGGGTAATGGAAGCTGAATAATAATTCCAGAAATTTCTGGATCATTGTTTAGGCGGCTAACTTCAGTTAACAATACTTGTTCAGGCAAATCACTATCAAATTGTTTGAGCTCAGTCAGTATACCAACTCTTAAAGCTGCTCTAATTTTATTTTGAACGTATATGGTACTAGCTGGATCATCTCCAACTAATATTATAGCAAGTTTAGCCGGCCTAAATTCTTGCTTCTTGTCATTCTCAATCTTGGCCTTTAAATCTGCGAGAATTATTTCGCTAATTTCTTTACCATCTATTATAATAGCTTCTTTTATCACGAATTTTACTTTTGTTAATTAGCATTAGCTACTAAGCATGTGTTAGAATGACTATTTATTACCATTTCTCGGCGCCTCTTACTCTAAGGATATTTGCGCTTAAGGGTAGCGCGTAGTACTTTTATACAGAATCCCCCGTAACTCTAGTAATATCTGCTCCACAATTCATAAGTTTTTTTTCCAAAGATTGATACCCCCTATCCAAGTGATAGACTCTTCTCACTTTAGTTTCACCATAAGCACAAAGCCCAGATATAACAAGGGAAACTGATGCTCTTAAGTCGCTAGCCATCACTTCTGCTCCGGTCAATTCCTTTACACCTTGAACTATAGCGTTATTTCCATTGATTATAATATTTGCCCCCATTCTACACAACTCAGGTGCGTGCATAAACCTATTCTCAAAGATATTCTCAGAAATAATAGATACTCCTCCAGAAAGTGTCATGAAACTCATAAACTGAGCCTGAAGATCAGTAGCAAATCCTGGGTATGGCTGAGTAGAAATATTCACTGGCTTAATTTCACCTTTGTGCCTAATGCGAATATAATCTTCGCCGCATTCTATCATAGAACCAGCTTCTTTCATTCGCTGAGCAAGATTTTCTACTATATCATAATTAATCCCTCTAAGCGTAACATCCCCTTGAGTTGCGGCAACAGCTAACATATAAGTACCAGCCTCAATTCTATCTGGAATTACTCGGTGAGTTGCTCCATGTAATTTTTTCTTACCAATAATTCTAAGCTCGCTGGACCCAATGCCCTCTATTTCTGCACCCATTTTTATAAGGCAATGACACAAATCTGAAATCTCTGGCTCTTTAGCGCAATTTAAGAAATATGACTCCCCTTCTGCAAGAACGGCAGATAGTATGGAGTTAATAGTAGCTCCAACAGATGGCTTGATAAAAGCAAAATGACATCCTCGCAGTTTACCAGCGGAACTAGCATGAATATACCCATCTTTAATTTTTATTTTCGCTCCGAGTGCTTCCATAACAGCAATATGCAAATCAATTTGTCTTGCACCAATGGCACATCCACCTGGTAGCGATACTTTAGCTTTACCAAATCTTGCCAAAAGTGGACCAAGAACCCAAACTGACGCCCTCATCTTACGAACAATGTCATAAGGAGCTGTATAATTTTGTATATTGGAAGAAGATAAATTTAAAGAGTAACCATCATCCTCTGAGTCAATGAAACTGATAATAGAGCCATGATTTTCCAATAAAGCCTTCATAGTAGCTATATCAGACAGCTTTGGTACGCGAGTTAGTTGTAAAATATCGTCTGTCAACAAAGATGCCGCCATAATTGGCAGAGAAGCATTTTTAGAGCCACTAACATTTATTTCACCAATAAGAGGTTTTCCACCTTTTATTAAAATACTATCCATACTAAAACCTTAATTTTTACCTCAATTATGAGAGAGAGTACACCAGAGTGGTTGCTATTTCATGGCAAAATGGCTCTCCGCCATGACTGCTATGTAAATTTAAGACCCACAAATTCAGATGGGGAATACCCTTCGTAAGGCACAAGCCTTGGATGGTATTCCCCTGATTGCAATTATAGTTTATTTTTTGCCTTCCTTCTCTCCAAGGGCAGCACCTAAAATATCCCCAAGGCTTGCTCCACTATCAGTAGAACCGTACTCTTTAATCGCTTTATCACGCTCATCAATTTCCAAAGCCTTAATTGATAGATTTAATCTACCGCCATTTTTCTCGATAGCGATAATCTTAGCATCAATCCTGTCGCCTTGGGCAAATCTATCTGGTTTTTGCTCAGATCTTTCAACAGAAAGCTCGATTTTCTTAATAAAACCAGTAACATTGTCGTCAACGCTTACTTCTACTCCGTCATTGTTTGTACTTGTTACTACGCAAGTTACAATCATATTCTTTTTGTAAGTTTCGACAACAACAGCTTGATCAGGTTCTTCGGTAAGTTGCTTAATGCCGAGTGCTACTCTATCTTTCTCTATGTCTATATTAAGAACCTTACACTCAACTTCATCGCCTTTATTATAGTTCTTTAATAATTCTACCCCGTCATTTTCCCAACTAATATCAGATTCATGAATCATTCCGTCTGTGTTCTCATCCAAAGCCACGAACATACCAAAGTCAGTAATATTCCTAATTGGAACTTTAATAATACTGCCCACAGGGTTTTGCTCTGCAAATTTAACCAGTGGATTATTTTGACATTTTTTAATACTTAAAGAAATCCTATGTCTTTCAGTATCAACATCCAGAATAACAAACTCAACTTCTTGGCCTATATTCAATAATTTTTTAGGATTTTGACTCGACTTACCCCAAGCAATTTCAGAAGAATGAACTAGTCCTTCAATACCATCTTTGAGTTCGATAAATACGCCGTAATCAGCGATATTAGTAATTTTACCAGACATAACTTTACCAATAGGAAATTCTTCAGTAATATTTTCCCATGGGTTGGCATCTAGCTGCTTCATACCAAGAGAAATTCTCTTAGTTTCTTCATTGAACTTTATAACCATAACTTTTACATCTTGGCCAAAACTTAGCACCTCAGAAGGATGGTTAATTCTGCTCCAAGAAATATCTGTTACGTGTAGCAATCCATCAACACTTCCCAGGTCAACAAACGCACCATAGTCAGTAATATTTTTAACAACACCCTCAAGAATATCACCCTCTTTAATATTGGCCAGCATTACTTCTCTAGCTTCGGATCTTGACTCTTCAAGAATTGCTTTTCTTGAAACAACAATATTACCAAGCTTTCTATCCATTTTAAGAATCTGGAAAGGTTGCGGTATATTCATGAAAACTGTTGGATCTTTGATTGGCCTCACATCTGCTTGGCTGCCAGGTAAGAAAGCAATAACGCCATCTAAATCAACTGTAAAGCCGCCTTTAACTCGGCCAAATATGGTTCCAATAATATTTTCTGCCTTCTCAAATATTCTCTCAAGCTTAATCCATGACTCTTCACGAATTGCTTTTTCCCGACTAAGAACCGTTCCTCTTCTACCCTCAACTTTTTCTACATATACATCAACAATGTCTCCAACTTTCGGAAGCTCTTGCCCCTTTATTACTTGAAATTCACTAACAGCAATTCTGCCTTCATTTTTTAGCCCTACATCAACAACAATCACTTCGGAAGTAGTTTCTACTACCTGACCTTTTACTACGGAGCCTTCTTTTACATGGGAAGTAGTTACAGTTTCAAGTAATTTTGCAAAATCTTCGTCTGAAGGGTTAACATTCTCAAGCTGAGGAACAAATCTTTTTTTTATGGTCATAACTAATTCATATTTCATGACTAAATAAATGCCAAATTTAGCCAAGTTTTAAGTTAACAAAATAAAGTAAATCAAAGGCACTTAAACTTATGATGACTTACTAACAATATCTTTTATTCTTTGGATTACTTGATCTGGGGCAAGATTAGTTGTATCAATAATATAAGCATCACTTGCTGGTATCAAAGGCGCTACTGAGCGCGACATATCTCGCTCATCTCTACTTTTCAATAAATCCAAAACGTCGCTGAGTATACAATCTTTTCCAGCATCGCGCAACTGTTTATATCTGCGCATTGCCCTAACTTCTACAGACGCAGTAATAAAGATTTTTAGGTCTGCATTTGGCGCAATAATTGTTCCAATGTCTCGCCCCTCCATAATTATTCTAGGAGTTATTTGAATTAGCTTTTTTAAGTAGATACCTAAATTTTGCCTTACCTCTGGTAATATTGATAGCTTTGAAGCAAATTCCCCTATTATCTCAAGATTGAGATCTACACCCTTAGTTCTGGAAATAACATCTGCATTTCGTGATAAATCTATAATTTTTTGTTCATCTTCCGCAGCAATATTTTCTTGTAAACATATGTATGCAAGACCTCTATAAACAATGCTAGAAGGGACATAAATCAGCGCAAACTGTTCTGCCATTAAATGCCCTATATATCCCTTGCCTGATGCGCCAGGGCCATCCAAAGCAATGACAAAGTTCAAATTATTATTATATGCCTTATCTAACAAATTCATCAAATTTATTATATTTTTATATGTTTTTATGATTTTTTTTATCTTTTAGCAAATTAAATTCTTGAAATTTAATAAAATTAAGAGTAAAAAAACCTGATCTACATTGTCGTTGACGGACCGTGTAAGATACAGTTTGTAATATTTTAGGGCGATTAGCTCAGTTGGTTAGAGCGCTACGTTGACATCGTAGAGGTCGGAAGTTCGAGTCTTCTATCGCCCACCATTTCCTTTTTGCCACATTTGATAAACTTTAATGGCAACTAGCATTAGTTAGTAACTTACAAATCAAACCGCTATATCACTTTAAAACATTAAGTTTAGTATTACACCAAACCTTTCAATTGCTTTAGATGCATAATTGGCTGCAAACCATCGAATTTTTGTTTGGAAGAACAGTACATTGAAGTAAAACCTAGCTTTGTCGCTTCTTTTATACGCGCTTCAGTTTGCGATACTCTCCGCACTTCACCAGAAAGTCCTACCTCACCAAAAAAAATACTTCCTTGAGGTAGCGGCTTATTACCAGCTGCAGAAATTAACGCAGCAGCCACCGCCAAATCAGCAGCGGGCTCAGTTATACGCAATCCACCAGCCACACTTAAATATACCTCATGCGAGCTTAAGTTTAAACCAAACCTTACCCCCAAAACTGCTATAATCATAGATAATCGATTATTGTCCCAGCCGACAACTGATCTACGAGGCGTTGCCATGTTAGTTGGGGCTATCAAGGCTTGAATTTCTATCAGTAGCGGCCTTGATCCTTCAATACCTGCGAATACCGCACTACCACTAACATTATTCTCTCTTTCCATTAAAAATAATTCAGAAGGGTTGGAAATTTCTATAAGCCCATGAGAACTCATTTCAAAAACCCCAATTTCATTAACACCCCCAAATCGATTTTTGATCGAACGCAATATACGAAAATGATTATTGTGATCACCCTCAAAATAGAGCACAGTGTCAACCATATGTTCTAGAACCTTTGGACCGGCGATCTGCCCATCTTTGTTGACATGACAAGCTAAAAGTAAAGTAATATTATTTTGTTTAGCATAGTAGATAAGCTGATGAGCGCAGGCTCTTATTTGGGAAACAGTACCTGGAGCAGATGAAAACTCACTCGAAGCCACAGTTTGAATAGAGTCGACAATTACAACATTTAGCTGCTTCTTATTTTGATCTATTGTTGAGATGATATCTTCAACATTCGTAGCTGCTAATAAACCAGTCTTATTATCATTGACACCAAGCCTCTGAGCACGTAATTTTATCTGGTTGGTTGATTCTTCACCAGTAATATATAAACATCCTATATTTGAGTTAGCAAGACTTGTGCAAAGCTGCAAGAGTAGAGTTGATTTTCCAATACCAGGATCGCCTCCAATTAATATTGTACTACCAGCTACTAGCCCTCCACCCAGCACACGATTCAATTCCTCAATAGGTGTTTTGGTTCTGATCGTAGATTCAATTTTACCATTAAGCGTATGTATTTCTTGTACATTGCCAGTTTTAGGTACCATAATCTTACTCGCAGAAGCAGCTTCTTCTGTAATAGTACCCCACTCTAGACATTCTAGGCATTGCCCCATCCATTTGCCGCTTACACTGCCGCAACTAGTGCAAGAATAAGTACTCTTATTTTTGGTCATATTTTAGAACTAATAATTTGTTGTTACCATACACTTTTTCTTTCATCAGAGACACCTCGTCAATAAGCTCAATATTTTCACGTTTATTCATTTCCACTGCAATTATAGCACCATTTATAAGCCAATCATTTTTAACTAAACAAATCAATGATTTAATGATAAATTTGTTATGATATGGTGGATCCATAAAGACAAGATTGTATTTTCTTGGTGCCTTCGACAAAGATGTAGCATCCGTAACTAGCACACTAATATTATCAAGCTCTCCTATTTTCCTGGCAAACTCCATTGCTAAGTCAAGATGTTCTCGGCAATTATCAACCAAAGTGATACTACTAGCACCGCGTGATAATGCTTCAAAGGACAAAGATCCTGTTCCAGCAAATAGATCAAGCACTTGCGCACCATGAATTAACCGAATATCCGCAAATTCTCCTGAAGATAAGATGCTGAATAATGCCTCACGAAACTTAGCTGTCGATGGTCTATAATCAGAATTTTTAAGCGTCGGGATGACTCTGTTTTTATGTTTACCGGCAATAATTCTCATTTATTTTCACCTCTTTAAATTCACCAGGCTTTAAATCTCCAAGCGAATAACTGCCAAAATTTGTTCTAATTAGCCTACTGACTTCAAAACCGAAATGCTCAAAAATCTTACGAATTTCACGATTTTTACCTTCGGTAAGAATAACCTCGTACCAAGAATTAGCTGCCACTTTATTGATTAGTTTTATCGATTTTGGATGATATTTTATTCCATCTACCACTATTGCTTGGTTTTTAAAATCAAGCTCTTTTGCCCGGCCAAACACACGGGCTTTATATATTCTTTCAATTTTATTAACTGGTGACTCATAATATCTCGATAAATCGCCAGAATTAGTAAGCAGCAGCAAGCCTTCACTATTGATATCCAGCCTTCCTACCGATACAACTCTTGGTAATTTTCCCTCTAAAGTCTCAAAAATTGTTGTTCTGCCCTGAGGATCTTGGTGGGTGGTGATTAGCCCTACTGGTTTATAATAGATCCAAAGCCTAGGGTTACTAGCATGATCTAGCTTCTTACCATTTACGACGATTACATTACTCTCTGTGATGTTAACTGCCGGACTATTGATTATCTTACCATCAATAGAAACAACACCCTGTTCGATAAGTTTCTCGGCACCTCTTCTCGAACATATTCCATTATTAGCAATAAACTTGGCAATTCTCATAGAGATCTAATACTAAATAACAATATTGACTATCTTATAAGGAACAATAATTATCTTTTTAACTACAGCTTTTTCAATATGTTTGATAACATTAGGTAAAGACTGAGCCACCTTCTTTATGTCTTCTTCTGAATCCGAGGTCAAAAATTCGTGAGTAGCTCTAAGCTTTCCATTGACTTGAATTGCTATCAAAAAACTATTACTCGCTAATTTTGACTCATCTGATTGCGGCCAATTAGTTTTATATAACGGAATTGTATTACCTAGTTTCTGCCATAATTCTTCAGTAACGTGGGGTATAAAAGGATTTAATAACTGAATAATAATTTTAGTCGCTTCTATGATTGAATTTACATCTGGATTTGCCAAAACAAGTTCGTCATTCACTGAATTAAATAACTCTCTAATCCTTGCAATTGCCTTATTCAAATGATAGTGCATTATGTCTTCTGAAACATTTTTTATAGTGAAGTGAATCTGCGTCTGTAGCTTACTATTAACAACCGCAGTTTTTTTCAATTCCGCTAATTTTTCTACCAAAGTAACTAGTCTGGTAATAAATTTCTTACAACCATCTAGCCCTGCTGCTGACCACTCTAAATCTTTTTCTGCTGGACTATCTGACAAAACAAACAATCTTATGCTATCAGCTCCATGAGAGCTAAGCATACTTTCCAGATCAATAGTATTGAGCTTAGATTTGCTCATCTTCTCTATCTTACCCTTAAAAACTTCTTCATTAGTTTTTGCATGATAAAACTTACTATTTTTTTCTATTACTTCTTCTGGAGAGAGCCATTGCCCCTTCTTGTCTTTGTACGTAGCATGCAGAACCATTCCTTGCGTAAGTAAGCGCTTAAATGGTTCGCGTACATTTAAGTAGCCCACATCAGCCATTGCTTTAGTAAAAAAACGAGCATATAGCAAATGCAAGATCGCGTGCTCAATACCGCCAATATATTGATCAACTGGAAGCCAATACTCACAAGCTTCTTTATCAGCCATATCGCTTGCATTATTATTACAAAATCTGGCAAAGTACCAAGATGACTCAAAAAATGTATCGAATGTATCAGTCTCTCTAATGGATTTCGATAAGCATTTCGGACAATCAACGTGTTTCCAACTTGGATGCCTGTCCAAAGGATTACCAAGCACGTCAAAACTAACATCTTTAGGAAGTTCTACAGGCAAATCCTTGGATGGCACTGGCACCGTTCCACATGACGGGCAATAAATAACGGGAATCGGACAGCCCCAATAACGCTGACGCGAAACGCCCCAATCACGCAAACGATAATTTACTTCTCTTCTGCCTATGCCAAGTTCCTCGAATTTATCAATAATTTTTGCTCTGGCTTGGGCAACCGTTAATCCATCCAAGAAAGTTGAGTTAATCATTACATCGTCACTTAAGTATATGTAAGCTTCTTTCTCTAGATTTATTTCATGCTGCTTACTACTAACTACTTGCAACAGATCAAGCCCCTTAGTATTTTGAACCAGTTCAAAATCTCGCTGATCATGAGCTGGGCATCCATACACAGCTCCTGTACCGTAATCCATTAACACAAAATTCGCTATTACTATAGGGATCTTTAAACTCTTATCAAACGGGTGAATTGCTTCAAGCCCCGTAAAGACACATTCTTTGGCCGCTTTTTCAACATCTGATTCAGAGGTAGAAGTATGTGCACATTTAGCAATAAACGCGTCTATCTCATTGTTTTTTACTATTTTTATGACGATAGGATGATTATATGCCAAGGCAACAAATGTTGCTCCAAATATTACTTCGGGTTTTGTAGTATATACCTCTATCTTTTCCTCCATGCCAACAATATCAAAATGGAACCTGGCACCTTCTGACTTACCAATCCAATTTCTTTGCATTACCCTCACATTGTCAGGCCAGTCTTCTAAGGAATCAATATCATTTAGTAATTCTTCAGCATAATTAGTAATCTTTAAAAACCATTGCTTCAGATATTTTTTTTCAACTAGTGCTCCAGATCTCCAACCTCTGCCATCTATTACCTGCTCATTAGCAAGAACAGTGTTATCAACTGGATCCCAGTTTACTGAAGACTCTTTTTGATACGCCAATCCCTTATTGTATAGATCAATAAAAAATTGCTGTTCGTGTTTATAGTAGTCAGGTGAACAGCTAGCAAGTTCTCTGTCCCAATCATATGAAATACCTACGGTTTTAAGCTGAGTGCGCATCGCATCTATATTTGCATATGTCCATTCACCAGGATGTGATTTATTACTTATAGCAGCATTCTCAGCCGGCAAGCCAAAAGCATCCCAACCCATGGGATGCAGAACATTATATCCAATGGAACGAAAGTATCTGGAAATGACATCACCAATAGAATAATTCCTTAAATGTCCGACATGAAACTTTCCCGATGGATATGGGAACATTTCAAGAACATAATATTTTTTCTTTGCTTTATCGGTTGAAGCAACAAAGGCTTTATCATCATGCCAAAATTGTTGCCATTTTTTTTCGATCTTTAAGAAGTCCATAGAAATTACCTAGCAGATTGTAAATATAAATCTCTAGCTTTGCGAATAATTTTATCTTCTAAAATTTTTGCAATTGGAGAAGATTGGTGATCTTCAGACCATTTCCCCTTCGCTTTTTTACGCTCAAAAGCAATCACTTCAAGCCCTTCTGGAGTAATAAGATCATCTTTGATATATACTGTCACCTTAAATTGAGTATTTTTTTGATCTTTTGGACTATACCACTCAGTAACGATAGTGCCTCCCTTGCTGTCTGCAGAAGCCAACGGAGCAAATTTTAGTACCTCTATAGAAGCCTGGAACAAATATTTATTGACGTTGCCAATTTTAACTTTAGTCGCACTACTTCTCTCCTTTCCCGGCCTAAAAATAACTCCTTCTCCGCCCAGAAGAGATCCCATCTCGTCCATCTCTCTTTCTAATTGAGTTTGTGGATAATCAGACGCAAACGATTGCATTGTCAATACAGTGATAGTGCTAAATATGCTAAACAGGATAATTTTCATAGTAAAATAAATTTATTGTGTATCATAAAGATACTGTAAAAATAAACGTTTCTTGAAATATTTACAACCTATAATTCGCGAAGACCTAAACATAGTTCAAATAACTTATCTTTAAAAGGTTTCTTGGCAATTGGTAATCGTTCAATTTGAAGCTTAATTAAATCTCTATCAGTTGTTGGTAATGTCTCGCAAATTCTAATTAAATCGTGGTCAGAAACGCAGTACCCTCTAGGTAAATCTACTTTTTGAGCACATTCTTCTCTAAGCATCAAAAAATGTGAAAAATTTTCCTTAAAAAACTTAGGTCTATCTTGAAGCCCTATTTTCTTTATAAATTTCTCTGGATTTATTTTATAGCTTTCAGGATTCAATAGTTTTTGACTTCTTGCTTTATACGTTTCCCATAAATTTCTGCTGTTAATAGTATTGGACAACTCCCTATACAAAGGAATCAAATATTCTACATCTTTAATCGCGTATTCGGTCAACTCTTCTAAAAGTGGTCTTTCAAGCCAGTTGGCTTTCTGCATAGTTTTGTCTAAGTTAATATTCAACATAGCTTTACACAACCTGCCATAACCCATAACTTCATCAAAACCAATCACGCCAGCTGCTATTTGAGTATCGAATACATTACTAGGTAGCCTACCAAATAAATGGAGAAAGATATCAAAATCCTGATCAGGCGCATGAAAGACTTTACATATTTTTTCGTTTATCAAGAGAGTTTTTAATGGACTAATATCTTGTATTGCCAAGGCATCAACTATTACTTTTTGTTCCTTTGTAGCAATTTGAACTAAACTAAGCTTAGCATAGTAAGTTCTTCGTCTACAGAACTCTGTATCCATAAAAAGAATAGGTTCGTGGGCTAATTCTCCACAAAGTACCTCGAATTCTTTCTGATCGCTTATGATTCTCATGAGTTTCCGATTGCTTAAAATGGTTATTTGTATATATATATACTTATCGGCTACAGATAAATATAACTAAGTTAATATATTATGCATAAATTCAGAACTCACCATTGTAATGAACTAAATAAAGAGCACGTTGGTCAAATCGTTAAATTATCAGGATGGGTTCATCGACGTCGCGATCATGGTAATTTATTATTCGTAGATCTTAGAGATCATTATGGCATAACGCAATTAGTTTTTACTGATCAAGACCTAGAGCTAAAGGACAAAGCAAGCTACTTGCGCTATGAAAGCGTTATTACAATTGAAGGAATGGTAGTTGCTCGAAGCACAGATACAACAAACAAATCTATGGACACGGGAGAAATCGAGATAGCGGTAAATCGATACCTCGTTGAATCAGAAGCTGAGGTTTTGCCTTTGATTGTCAACTCTGAACATGAAGCTCCAGAGGATACACGACTTAAATATAGGTTTTTAGATTTACGAAGAGAAAAGTTGCATAAAAATATTATGCTTAGATCAAATATCATTTCTGAACTTAGAAGATTAATGAGCGCATCTGGCTTTACTGAATTTCAAACCCCAATATTAACTGCAAGCTCTCCAGAAGGAGCAAGAGATTTTCTAGTTCCTAGCAGATTACATCCTGGTAAGTTTTATGCCTTGCCGCAAGCACCTCAGCAATTCAAACAAATGCTCATGATGTCTGGATTTGATAAATATTTTCAGATTGCTCCATGTTTTAGAGATGAAGATGCAAGGGCAGACAGGTCTCCAGGCGAATTCTATCAACTTGATATTGAAATGTCATTCGTGACTCAAGACGATATCTTTGCTGCAATAGAACCAATCATGTTTGAAATTTTTAGTAAATTTGGCAAAAAAGATGTTTCCAAACCGCCATTTGTTAGAATTCCATATACTGAATCAATGCTAAAATACGGTTCCGATAAACCAGATCTCCGAAATCCAATAGAAATTAATGATGTTGCAAATGTCTTTAAAGACTCAGAATTCAGTGTATTTAGAGAGGCGATTAAAAAAGGCTCTGTTGTAAGAGCGATCCCAGCCCCTGGCGCTGCCACAAAATCACGCAAATTCTTTGATGATATGATTAAATTCGCCATCGACGAAGGCGCTTCAGGACTTGGATACGTCCAATTTACTGATGAGGGCGAGGCGAAAGGTCCTATTGCTAAATTCTTATCAGTTGATCAATTAGCACTCTTAAAAAAATCGGCCAAAATTTCTAATGGTGACGCGGTCTTCTTTTCATGCGCAGAAGAGTCAACAGCTTCAAAACTTGCTGGTAAAGTAAGAACAAAGCTCGGCTATGAACTTGAGCTTATTACCAACGACCGTTTTGAGTTTTGCTGGGTAACAGATTTTCCTTTTTATGAAATCAACGAAGAAACAAAGCAAATTGATTTTAGTCACAACCCTTTCTCAATGCCTCAAGGCGGTCTTGAAATTCTAGAAAAAGCAAAAACTAAAGAAGAGTTGTTGGCAATTAAGGCTTTTCAGTACGATATAGTTTGTAATGGTATAGAACTTTCGAGTGGAGCTATAAGGAATCATAAACCAGAGCTTATGTATAAAGCTTTTGAAATTGCTGGATACAGCAAAGAGGAAGTAGACACAGAGTTTGGTGGCATGATCAGAGCGTTTAAATTTGGCGCGCCCCCTCATGGCGGTATAGCTCCTGGGGTTGATCGCATAGTGATGCTTATTGCAGAAACAGCAAATATACGCGAAGTAATAGCTTTTCCAATGAACCAACAAGCAGAAGATCTACTAATGCAAGCACCTAGCAACGTAACAGAAAAACAATTGCGTGAGCTTAATATAATGCTTTCACCTTCGGTTAGGAGCAAAATGAAAGGAGCTTAAACAGTAAATCTTTCCAAAGTTATTATAGAAAAAGGCTAGTGAGACATACCTTCACTCTTGCTCCTTGGCCTAGTTTTTGGGGTAAGAGGCTGTTGCTCTGATATTTCTTTTTTATATTTCTTACCCACATTTTTCGCTAATTCTGCAATTTTCGGATTCACCTTAACAGTCGTTTTATCTTGGGCCATAGGTTCCACTTCCAATGATTGAGATACATTAGCACCCATACCTTTATTAACAGCAACTTCTTTCATCATTTCTTTATACTTACCTTGCGTTACAGGCAAGGTGAAAACCTTCCCCCCACGCTCAATATAACCTATCGCATCATCTCCTTTGCCCATAAATTTTACAGGAACCGGTGAACTTACTTCATTCAATTTACCCTTGTCATCATAGTGGGCCGTGAAATATACGGCTCCTTTCTCTGGGACATTATGACCATTTTCATCTTTCACTGCCATTGAAAAATGCGCCGGACCATTACCTCCTTCAATCTGCTTTGGGAATTCTATCTGCCTATAGCTCTTAATAGTACGCATTGACCCGTCTTCAAGCGCGACCTCAGTTGCAGCCTGAACTGTAGTTTCCTTTAAAGAAGTAATATGTCGCCCATCCGGACCCGGTTCTTTGATTTCCGAAAAACGAACTTTAGAGCTTGGTGGTGAAACCCAATCTACCTTTTTAAAACTATCTTGGAATTGAGTATGTACTTCTTTATATCCATTTGATTCAATATTTTTTAGGTGTACTTCTGTTTCTGGTTTTTTCATCGCCAAAGACAGTTTCTCTTTACCTACATCACTTTGTACAAAGGTACGAAATGAGCTCAAATCCTGATCTAAAAAGTGATTTCTTTCTCCAACCGGAATAATCTTCGCTATCTCTTGCTGCAAGTATAATTGTTGTTTAGTAAGCACTTCGTCACGAATAGCTTGAGTAATTGGATCTACTCCACCACTAGACGACACTCGTGGACTAGATGAAATAGTTGACTCTTTTCTCACCGCTTTATTAACTGATACCATTACCTTATCTTGTGCCATTGGTTCTACTCTTGTTGCCAATGGTCTCTCAGGCTTATTTGTAGGTTTACGTTGAGCATCTTCAACTTCTGATACCACGATCGTTTTATGTTTACTAACTTCTAACTTTGGGATTGGAACAGGCGTAGTAACTACACTAACCTCTGATGTACTACTTGCTAGAGCTACATTCTGAGCTTTTGGCTTTACTGGATCTACTTCGTTTAATCCCACTTGAGTTGTAACGTGAATAGGTTGATGAGCTTTAGGTGCAGAGCTGAGACCAAGTCTCCTTAACAAAGGAATTTGCTTGTTTACAATGGTGCTCATTGATTGTCCTTCTATCTTTGGATCAACTAAACCATGTTCTATTTTTTTGGCAGACTCGTAGAGCTTCATGTATATATCAGTACTAAGCTCTATATCATACCTCCCGGTTTTCTCATTTTTTCCTTTCTGTAATTTATCACCAATATCTTTAAGCTCAGGGTGAGCATCTTGAAGGCTCTTAATAACGTTATGTAACCTTGCCGTTCTTGTCTGCCCTCCTTGCTCCTGAGCGCTAGATCTCTGAGATTCCAGGTCTTTACTGAATGCAACCGCTTCTTTCGCTATATTTAATAATATTTCTCCCCTTTCTGGAATCACTTTCTCCCACTGAGCCGCGTAATGCTCGGGCTTGTTAAGGAAAACACCTACGAATTCCCTATTAACCCCCTTTCTCATAGAGGCCATAGCCTCTGACAATTTACTGACATACTGAGGATTAATATTTTGATTCCCAAGCACTTTAGTAGCTTGATCAAAAACCTCATACCACTGACCCTGCGCCTTTTCATATTGAGAAAAATCGATAACAAGCCCCTTGGGAACCGCTTTTTGTTTCATTAACCCAATAGTTTCATCGAAATAGCCTCGGCTTTTTGTTACATCTTTACGTATATCAATTTCACTTAGCTTAAAGGCATCTAGCTCTTTTTGTAGAATTTTGAGCTGACTCTTTTTCAACCTAATGCCAGACTGAGTCTCCGATGGATTTTTCAAGATACGCTCAGCATGATTTGGGTTTTCAGCAATAGCAGTTCGTAATTTATCCACATCGATGACTTCCTTACCTTTGCCAAAAGCAAGCTTCACATCAATCTCAAACGCCATATCTTTTTGAGATTGTTGTCTTTGCTTCATCACTTTAGCAAAATGATCTTTTATTTGAGGAAATTGTTTAGCTTTGTCCCCTAGCTTAAGAACAGAATCTGGAACACCTATTTGCCGACCAAATTCTGTTATTGCTCCACGCTCTTGTTCATTATCGTAGTTTTTAACTATTTCATTCCAAGCCTTTTCAATTCTTGGATTAATATCGATAGCCGCTTCTCTTTTGAGCTCAGCAGAAAACTCTTGGGTAAAAATCCTCCTCTTGGGATGATCTCTTAAGAAATAATTCTTTTCCAAAACAACGTGAGCCATATTAGACTTAACAGGATTAATCTCTGGACCCATTGTTCTAAAAGCTGCTCCAAAATCAATCCTTACAAGCTGTTTTGTACCATCTCGGTCAACAACACCTATATTTCCAGAATGCACTGATTGATCAGCAAGCAGCAAAGATGCTACTGTAGATTTTTCATAATTTTGATAAACAGGTTTTCCTGTGACGGGGTCTTTTTGCGCTAGGCCCTGCCTAACGTACTGAGCACGTTTGGGCAAATAGTCTTGAACCAACTCAAGCCCAACAGGTCTATCCCCTTCTCCTCCTAAATCTCTATATAAATCTCGATAATTATCCTGAAAAAACTCAGAAGCAAGAAAGGTTTTACCACTAACTCCAGATTTTTGCAGAGTAATTGTACATGCTGTACCAGGGCATAATTCATCAAATATTTGGGCTGCCATATATTCAGCTACATCATTTTGTAGCTTTTTAATATCTCTTTTAATTAAATAGGTAGCTGCTCCGTCTTCAGACTTATAAATTCCCCCTTCAGGATCAGGTTTATGCGCACCACCACTTTTTGCGGCTACTTTCTACCAAAACCTTCGAAAGGCTTTTCGCTATCTTTGGCCATGCTCAATTCTCATAATTTTTACCAATATATTTATTCTAACTTAAAAATTTCATATTTGAAAATTCTTCAAACATCTAGACAACTTCAATTCATATTTATTTTCATATATGAGGTTTTTCACAACAATTTATCGAAGATCAGTACGTTATTTTCTTGTTTTAGTTGCATAGCCTTATAACTATTGAATAGAATAGAACATTGCAGACTTGTTCGGCATGTATCAAATTTGTAAAAAGGAGGATTTATGAGCGAAGAATTTGCAGAACTAAAAATAAATAATGAAACATATAAATTACCTATTAAGAAAGCTTCTATAGGCCCGAGCGTAATTGACGTATCAAAATTGTACCCAACTACTGGTTACTTCACCTACGATCCGGGATTTATGTCCACAGCATCTTGCACATCAGCTATTACATTTATCGATGGAGATGAAGGAGTGCTTCGCCATAGAGGCTACGACATTAAGGATTTGGCAAATAATAAGAACTTTCTTGAAGTGTCATATTTGCTATTAAATGGCGATCTCCCGAATAAAAAAGAATACTCCGAATTTAAAAACGAAATAAGTTATCACTCCCTATTAAATGAACAGATTCGAAATATATTTGGCGCGTTTCGCCACTCTGCTCACCCAATGGCAGTAATGCTCTCTGTGGTGGGATCACTTTCAGCGTTTTATCACGATTCAATAGACATGAATAGTCCAGAAGGAAGGAACCTTGCAGCTATGCGTATGATCGCCAAAATGCCTACTATAGCATCTATGACTTATAAATATACAAAAGGTCAGGCTTTTGTATATCCCGATGCAGATCTTCCATTTACCGAAAATTTCCTTCACATGATGTTTGCAACTCCGGACAGAAAATATAAGGTAAATCCAACTATTGCGCGAGCTCTAGACAAGATATTTATCTTACATGCAGACCACGAGCAGAATGCTTCCACATCAACAGTTCGAACTGCTGGTTCCTCTGGAGCTAATCCATTTGCTTGTGTTAGTGCCGGGATCACATCGCTGTGGGGACCATCCCATGGTGGAGCAAATGAAGCTGTAATTAATATGCTAAAAGAAATTGGAACTGTAAATAATGTTCCAAAATGTATTGAACGTGCAAAAGACAAAGAAGATCCGTTTAGGCTAATGGGTTTTGGACATAGGGTATATAAAAATTATGACCCACGCGCCGCTGTTCTTCGAGAGAGTTGTAAAGAAGTCCTTACTGAACTTGGGCAATTGAAGGGCAATCCTTTGCTAGAAATCGCTATGGAATTAGAAAAAATTGCTCTAAACGATAAATATTTCATAGAGCGTAAATTATATCCAAATGTTGATTTCTACTCGGGTATAATATATGAGGCAATGGGTATTCCTGCGCAAATGTTTACAGTATTATTTGCCATAGCTAGAACCGCGGGCTGGGTTTCACATTGGAAAGAAATGTGGGAAGATCCAGAGTATAAAATTACTAGGCCGCGTCAACTATATAAAGGCTATGTACAAAGAAAAATTTAATTTATGTTTCAAATCTGATACTGTCTTAGAAGTTTAAGACAGTATCAGAACCACTTTATTCTTACAAAAAATAATAACCTTGATAAAGAAAGCTAAATTTCTAATTTAAACCAAGTATCTGGTACATTAGACTCTATAACCACTTTACTACCAAACACCTCCTTTGGTATCACTATTTGTTTAGCATGTAGCATAATTCGTTTATAACTTAGGCCGCCATATTTAACATCACCAAGAATTGGACAGCCCAGAATCTTACTATGCACTCTAAGCTGATGCATTCGACCAGTTTTTGGCTTGAATTCAACAAATGAATAGTTATCATTTTCTTTTAAAACACTGTAGCTAGTTTCCGCTATTTTCCCAGTTTTTAATTCTTTCACGATCTCAAAAATACCCGATCTATCTTTACCTATATAGTTAATTAGAGTACCTTGAGACTTTTTAGGGTGGCCACACACTACTGCATAATATGTCTTACCTATTAACTTTTCTTTGAATGCCTTAGTTAATATTACGGCGCTATCATGGCTACGTGCAATAAGCAAGATGCCGCTGGTTCCTTTATCTAGCCTATGAACTAGCTTAAGGTTCATACCCGTTGTTGTATTTAAATATGATATTGCTTCATCAACAGATATACTAATTTTACTTCCTCCTTGAACAGCCAAGTTATGAGGTTTATTAATGGCAATAAATTCATTGGTAGATAGAAGTAAATACTCTGCTAACAATTTTGTTGCCAGAGCTATGCTAGCATCTGAAAATTTTTTAACAGCAACTATACTTTGAGATACTTCTATATATAATGTTATTTCATCACCGTTCTTTATACGGTCATTTGATTTTGCTTTACTTTCATTTACCTTAATTTTACCACTTCTGAGATAGCGTTCTATAACCCCTTGAGTAGCAGAAGGAAATACCCTTCTAATATAACGATCAAGCCTTACTGGCTCTAAAGATTCAACTATTATTTTTTTCATGAATTATGTAGTAAAAAATAAGCCCACACTAAGCAAGATAGTAATATTACTCCTCCCATTTGATGCAGCAAGGCAAATTCTATTGGTACATGATAGACCAAAGTGACTATGCCAACTAAGACTTGCATTACCAACAATACAAATATACATATTAAGGCTAGCAAGAATTTTTTATTAGCAATTTTTCTACCTTTAATACAGAAAATAACGATAATAATACTTAGCAGATAAGCTGTTATTCTATGAGCAAATTGAACAAATACTGGATCTGAAAAGCTATGCAAAGAAAGTGTAGCTATTTTAATTTCCGGCGGAATAATACCTTCTCCCATCAAAGGAAATTGGTTATAAACAAGCCCAGCATTGAGCCCAGCGACAAACGCCCCCAGGACTATCTGCACTACTAAAACTGCAATTGAAAGCTTGCACCACGCCTTTTCCTCGTAGACTGAAACAAGGGATGGAAGCAGCATGAGAGCTAGTATGTGCTTCATAAACTGCCAAAAGAATAATATATATAGTAATATCGCAAGAAACAGATGCGCAGCTAGCCTGTAATGACTAACATGAGGATCTAGGACTAACCCACTCTTGACCATGTACCATCCCATTGCCCCTTGGCATAAAAATAAAAACACGCCCGATAAATATATACCAACTTCATTTGGCTTTATGTAGCCTTTGAAAATAAATATCAATAATGGAATAATATATAGCAACCCGGTTATTCTACCGACAATCCTATGAATGAATTCTATTAAATAAATAGATTTAAATTCACTAGAATCCATACCAAAATTATTTTTTTTGTATTCTGGCGAGAGTTTATATTTTTCAAACTCTATATGCCAACTATCTTCGTTTAAAGGTGGCAAGATTCCACTTATTGGATCCCACTGGGTAATGGATAAGCCAGACTCTGTAAGTCTTGTGATGCCCCCTATAAAAATCATTAACAGAATAAAAAAGCACATCATGCCTAGCCAAACTGAAATAATTTTATTCTGTTTATCAGAACTTTGATTCATGGGTTAATACGATCTATTAATGGCAAAATCTACCAATCTCTCCAAATAGTCTTTAGGTTTATTTTCAACCCGAATTTCTGCTAATGAATTTAGAGCGCTTGATCTCAAATCCTGAAGATAGTTTTTAATATCTATTTGAATCTTATGTTCATTCATAATCAACTTAACCCAAGCAAAATCTTCTGGCGAGCGATATGGGGCCTCCACCATTGACTTTAGCCTATTGTTATCTTCATCCGAGATTTTCCTGGTTAATAATATAACGGGCAACGTAATTTTTCCTTCATAAAAGTCATCACCTACATTCTTACCAACTTTACTGCTGTCGCTGAAATAGTCAAGAGCATCGTCTGCTATCTGAAAGATATTACCCAAACACAAACCAAAATTCTTCAGATTTTGAGCCGCGTCCTCTCTTCCAGCAACTATAGCCCCTACCTCACAAGCCGCTCCAAAAAGTTCCGCAGTTTTTGCATTAATAACCTTTAGGTACTCTTCTTCTTTAACAATACGTTTTTGTTCAAGCTTGACTAGTTGCGAGACTTCTCCCTCCGCAATTATTGCCGAAGCACTAGACAAAGCCTGCAGCGCAGAAATTATTTTAGTCGATACTATTAATTTAAACGACTGGCTAAATAAAAAATCACCAACTAATATACTTGCTTTACTTCCCCATACAACATTTGCAGTAGGTAAAAAACGACGCATTCTACTCCCATCCACAACATCATCATGAAGCAACGTAGCCATATGAATAAATTCAACTGCGGCAGCAAGTTTTATCGATTGATCCCCCGTGTAGCCAAACATTCTGGAACAAAGCACGGTCAAAATTGGACGCATCCTCTTTCCACGTGCGGTAGACAAGTGCTGGCTAACGACCTTAATTAGGTCTTCCTCGACAGCTAAACTATCAATAATGATGTCATTCATCGCTTGAATATCGTTGGATAAATAGCTATGAATCTCTTGAATTAAGTTCAAGTTTTTACCTATCTTTTTTTATTTTAACAGATTCTTGTGCAATCCACTTTTATCTTTGGGCCCAATCTTTCTAATTATATCTTTTTCTTTGGCTGGGGTTGCTTTATCTGTTTTCTTTCCAACAGATTCCTTGACTATATTCCCACCTGAAATTCTCGGCAGAATTTTTTGCAATAATGGTTCATTACCATCTATTTGCGGTAATATTTCTCTCATTCTACTTAAAACATCGCCTCCATGCCCAACCTTATCGAACAATTTTTGATAAAGCATTAAAGTATACAAGGTAATTATCTGATCAAATTTTATACTACCAATTATAGATTGATCCAGGCGGTTTGAATTTATTTTATATTCAAAGCTCAGGTCACTTGAAGTTGATTGAGGATGATCAGATATATCCTTCAGAAAAGCTTTATTTACATCAACATAAAGATGCCTGGCTTCATCATTTAACATTTTGAATTTGCCAAATCTGTATATATACCCAGAACTAAATTCTATAACCGCAGGGTAGTTCGTTAAATATAAGACACCCTTCGCAAACCAGTCCATCCTAGGGCTGATACCAACCTGCATTTCATGCTTTAGCCTTACGCCCGATTTATCAGATAGAATACTAAAATCCTCTATCTTTAAGTACTTCTTGTTCTTTGTATTTGATGAATTCATTTTTAAGCCAAATTCATACGAACTATTCTCAAGATCTTTGAAATTAAAAACCTCTTTATTTTGAATAATATAGCGAATCTCCTGGTCTACAACTCCACCTAGAGGTGATTTAATAAGAAGCGGAGCATATAACCCATACTCTTCAAAAATATGATCAAACATGCCAGATTTTATTTTAACTTTAGAACTTGTATCAAGCATAAAATCTCTGCCATCGCTATAATTCCCAGACTTATAATGTATTTTTAAATCTGGCAAATCAACGTAACTTGACTCGCAAATAATATCAGCCTTAACTTCAAGGCCCTTCATAAACTCTTTAATATTATTGCCTTTAGTTTTTATTTCAGCATTAGCAGTGAAATCAAACCCTGCTGGCAAAGCAGAAAATCCATAGAATAAACTAACAGGTAACCTTCTTATCACAGCTTTGTTAGGCTTTGTTTTAACAACGTACTGTATCTTATATTCTTGAGGCAGATGATCAAATAGATCCTTGATATTTTCGTAAGTTTTACTAGAAACAAATGATAATTTCATTCGTTCAAACTCTTTATCATAAAA
This sequence comes from Rickettsia typhi, assembly GCA_945907105.1. Lineage (GTDB taxonomy): Bacteria > Pseudomonadota > Alphaproteobacteria > Rickettsiales > Rickettsiaceae > Megaera_A. The sequence continues at coordinate 39,209 of CAMDSB010000001.1, forward strand.
TTTTTCGTTATCAATTAAATCAAAAATTTCAACCTTTCCCGTGGAAATTTTAATTTCAGATACATGATTTACTATTTCTACTGGATCTTTCATAGCCTTAAGAGTTTTCAACAATTCTGTGTTTAAAGGTATGTCAACAGCAATATTGTATTTGTCTATGCTAAGGAGCGAACCAAAGCCGAGCTTTGCTGGCTTATAAGAAGCAACTATATCTCCATTGTAACTAATAAAAGCTTGTTGTAATCTGAGGTCATAGCCAAACTCCAGGGGCGATTTATAGATAATCTCAGCGTTCCTACTTTCTTCTTTCCACCCTATAACTTTCCAAGCGATTTTATATGGAAATCCTGATGGCACTACTTTGTTAAAGGTAATAAAATACTCAGTTTTATCAACACCATTGATTGCAAATTCTTTTCCTGCATATTTTTCATTTAACTCTGTCGCGATTTTATCTGTTACGAAATACCACCCTCCAGCCAAGCCTAATAAAAATAGCACTAATATAATAACTATAATTTTAATTATTTTCATTTTCTTCGCCTCTCAGATTTGCATATTCCTTCCCCAGGATTCTAACATTCCATATCCACAATGCCATTATTAATACAAAAATACCAAGCAAATATTGAGCTAATGAGTCAAAAGTCGCCATGGGCATAAGAATGAACATCGAAGACTGTATAAACGCCCCAAGCGATTTACCAAACTTTAAGCCTATAACTTCTACAGCAGCCTTACCTTTTGTCCTCAACTCTAACGAGAGTGGTATATAGGCCATTTCTTTTGTTGAGTCAAATAGAGAATATTTCGTTGCTTTACTCAATATATTTTGAATAGCGCCTATAAGCACTGCAAAATATATAGGGTTAAACCATTCATCTGAAAAATCTACATAATTGGCAATTATTACAAAACCAAAAAAGATTAGCCCTGTAGCACTCATCATAAAGGGCGTCACTAATGCCGATGTGCTCCAGGAGAAACTTCTTAAAATATTACTTCCTATTATCATGAATGCAACGCAAGAAATTCCCATCCAGATATTAAACCTACCCATAAAGTTTATGTAATCAATCGTATTTGGATAAAGTTCGCTAACTTTAGACTTCCATGGTCCTTCCAGAATATTAATTAGCAACCCATAACAAAGTACAAGTAGCACAATATGTCCAATATACTTTGACCTTGCAATTAATTTAATACTCTGAGCAAACGACAAAGAAGTTTTGGTTTTTTCTCCTGCACTAGTTTTTTGCCTCTTAAATTGGCTGTTCTTAAGTATGTAATGATCTATATATCTATATAATGCCATAGCTACTAGACCTGCGAAAATAACAGACTTCATAATTGGCTTCAAAACCATTTCGCACTGATAGCCAATATCATTAGAGTATGATTTGAGAATATACTCATCTGAAACCCCGGAAAGATCAGAGAAGCTTACTAAAACATTACCAGCTATAATTAAACCAACGTTACCTATTACACCAAGAAATGGATAAAATCTTTTAGCAGAATCTGTATCAAAAATATGATTCGCATACTGCCAAAATAATAAGTTGATTATAACAACACTCCACAACTCACAAAAAACATACATTAGAGCATAACTCCATTTACCCAAGATTTTTATAAACCATTTTAAATAAGGGTAGCTATGCGTCAAACTGGCTATTGTTTCGTCGCTTGGATGAAACAGGTGTTGCTGCGGAAATAAAACATAGGTAAATAAAATAAAGAAGCCGAGGAAAAAGCAGACTATTATATAAAATAAACGGTCATACTCAAATATATTACTCAAACGAACATATATCAGAGTAAAAATTATAGTGGATGGCAGTACTAACCATAATTTGAGGAAACTTATAACTTCCGCCCCTATATTCGGCACAACCAAGCTATCCTTGATTGATCTTAATGACCCGAAGTTGAACAACATACACATCATCATCAATCCAAGGGGTAAAAATAGCTTCATCTCTGAGCGCTCTATTGGCCAGAATATGGTCTTGATTTTGTTTACAAAAATTGGATTTTTAAGATTAGACATTTAATATTACAAAAGACCTGCTTAAATCAGTACCTACATGCTCTTGCAAATACTTACCAGTTCTAGTACAGGGCTAGTTAGTTGTCAATAAAAAAGCTTTATTATTACCATAGTTATTGACTCATTAGGATTAAAAGATAATACTATCACACAACCAAATCTCAAATTATGGTAAAAACAGGTACTTAACTCCAATCTGTTTATTCTGAGAATATAATCTAAGGTTTGAGAAGTTTAAAGAGATTATGCCAAGAAAAAATTTTTTAATTGTATGGTTGTTTGGGTTGATGAGTGGTTTTACCATAATGCTCAGCGGATACACCCTTAATTATTGGCTTTCATTTGAAAAAATCGACATAAGAACTATAGGAGCATTTTCTTTGGTATCACTACCTTATGCAATAAATTTTACTTGGGCGCCTCTTTTTGATACTAAAAAAATTCCCATTTTACACTCTGTTTTTGGTCAAAGACTTTCTTGGTTATTATTAGCGCAACTTCTACTGAGCGCCGCACTATACTTAATAAGCACATTTGACCCAACCGAAGATCTTTTACCAATAGCATTATCTGGTCTTTTAATATCTATTTTTGCTTCAGCACAAGACTCTATCCTTGGCGCTCTTCGAACAGAATTAGTTGACAAACGGCATCAAGGAGAAATTTCTGGAATGTATATATTTGGCTACCGTATAGGGATGCTTCTTTCAAGCTCGGGAGCAATCTACATTTCTCAATATATGAGATGGAATCTAGTCTACGAATTATTCAGTATGATATTAATTGTTTTCCCTATCATATTGATTTTACTATCAAAAGACTTAGCTTCGCTTTATACAAAATTTAACAATGAAATAATAGAGGATTCGCTTAAACATCAAGACTATTTCCTAAGAATGCGTTCTTTTATAAAGAAAATTTTAAAACCCATTGGATCAAATAAGTACATATTATTTGTTATTATTTTTCTAATCTTATACAGACTTCCAGATAATTTTATCAGCATGATGATTACTCCATTTCTGCATCATATTGGCTACAACTCATTTGAGATAGCCACAGCAGGAAAACTATTTGGAGCTATTTCCGCAATGATTGGTGGATTACTCGCAAGCTATATAATGAAGAAAAAACCTCTTTATGACAGTTTGTTACTTTTTGGATCAATTCATGCTGCCGCTCACGTTCTATTTGTGCTGCAAGATGCTGTTGGCAAGAATATATACTTACTATTCTTAATTACAGGGTTTGAAGGTATAAGTGGAGGTATGACCATGGCCGCATATATTGGGTTCATTGCCTCTTTATGCGATGGAAGATTTAGAGCTACGCAATATTCTTTCTTTTCATCAATGATGGGACTATCGAGATCTATCCTCCCATCTATCTCAGGCTATTTTGTTGCAAATTTTGGGTGGACGGTATTTTATCTATTCACAACAGTTGCAACCATACCTGCCCTAGTGATCATTGTTTATTTAGAAAAAATGAAAAAGAAACAAACTGGGGTAATTTGTGATTGATATAATTATAGTATTTTCCTATCTGTCACTCTTGCTTATAATCGGCATAGTTAAAAGAACTGGAGGCGGCAACTTCAGGTCTTTTTCTAGGATTACTAAAGGTGTTAAGGGTAATAAACTATTGCTTGTGGCAACAATTTTTGCCTCAACCATAGGCGGAGGCACAACTTTCGGAATATCTGAAAAAGCTTTTTCTGAAACTATCGCACATAGTTATGGCCTATTGATTGCCATGCCTATTGATCTCTTAATAGCAATTTATATTGTTCCAAAACTAATACAGCATTACGGATCAGAAACTATTGGCGATATTATGTCAGCCTACTATGGGTTACCTGGACGCTATATTGGTGGACTATCAGCAATATTAGTCTCCATTGGGCTATTGGCCGCCCAAATTAGCGTAAGCGGAAGAATTTTCGAGTATATTCTACAAGTAGATTATGTTTTAGGCGTAACACTTAGTTATGGAATAGTAGTAGTATACACGACTATTGGTGGATTACAGTCAGTTCTCTTTACCAATCTCCTTCAGTTTTTTGCCATGATAGTTGCTATACCAATTATCACAATTTTCGGCATATACCAAATTGGATTTGACAAATTTATTGCCTCTGTACCTCTTGACAAAGTCTCTTTCCTAGATAACCCCAACCTTCTGGGGCTGACAATATCAGCAGCTCTTGGGTTTTCGGTTATCAACTTATTACCAACATTCATTCAAAGAGCACTGATCAATACGGATACTAAAACTACAACAAATGCTATAATAATCAAGACTGGCGTTTATGTTGTTTTTCTAGCATTTGTAACTATTAACGGCCTAATTGCCTACATTCAATACCCCGATATTAAAGCAAGCTTAGCCTTGCCCTATTTAATTGATCATATCATTCCAGTTGGCGTTCAAGGAATAGTAGTTGTTGGACTTTTAGCAGCGGTGATGTCAACAGCTGATTCTGATTTGAACGTTACTTCCATTACTATTGTTAAAGATATTTTTAATCCATTATTTTCAGTTAAAAATCAAAACTCTATGTTAATGCTCGCAAGAATAATGAATGTACTAATTGGTAGCATAGCTATAGTTATTGCCTTATGTTTTTCTAAGGTAGTTGATCTAGTAGTATTTGTGGTGGGTTTTTGGAGTCCTATAGTTTTAGTACCCATGATTTTTGGCTTATTTGGTATTACTATAAGTAAAAGAAATTTTGTTATTTCGTGCACGACCGGGGCCCTGACGTTTGTTTTATGGCAATTGTATCTTGAAAAGCATTTCTACCTAAAGGGAGTGTTTGTGGGAACTACCGCACACTTATTAATATTTTTGGTTTTTTACTTCGTAAAGAGAATAAACATGAAACACCCTTTATAATAAAGCGACTCTCATTTTATTACCCACTTTTTGCCAACTCTTCTCTGCATCTTGCAAAAAGTTTTATTTGAAACTCTGTAAATTCAGAAAAACTACTTACTTGAGCCAATTTGTTAGCTTGTAGCAAAATATTTAAATCACGCCCTAAATCAGCAAAGAAAAACTCTGGCTCTCCACTTTGCTTGGTGCCAAGAATTTCTCCTCCACCACGAAGAATAAGATCCTGTTCAGCAATATAAAAACCATCATTGCTTTGTCTCATTATTTCTAATCTGTTTCTAGCATTAACAGAAAATCTTTTGGGCTCATACATAAGAATACAGTACGATTGCAGCTCTCCACGCCCCACTCTACCTCTTAGTTGATGTAGTTGCGCAAGGCCAAACTTCTCAGCATTTTCAACGATAATTAATGTCGCATCAGGCACATCAATACCAACTTCAATAACAGTTGTTGCCACCAAAATTTTGAATACTCCATTCTTAAAATTTTGCATTACAAGCTCTTTCTCCCCAGACTTCAACTTGCCATGAATAATTGCAACCTGCCCTGGATAAATTTTACTAAGCTCTTGAGAACAGCTAGTTATATCGGCATATGTAAAATTATCTTCATGCTCGAGAGTTTTATCTTTCTGATCTATAAGGGGACAAACCCAATATATTTTCTGTCCTTGATCAATTATTTTTTGTAATGACAATGAAACTTGTTGCCACCTATTATTGGGCGTTATGGTTGTAATTATAGGCAATCGGTTTCTTGGTTTATCTTTTACTTGAGAAACACTCATATCACCAAACATCGTCAAAGTTAAACTACGAGGAATAGGAGTCGCTGTCATAACTAGTACATCAGGATGAGTTGCTTTGGCAATAAGCTCAAGACGTTGCTGTACACCAAATCTATGTTGCTCATCAATGATTACATAGCCTAAGTCCTTAAATGCAACAGATTCTTGAAATAGAGCATGAGTACCAATTAAAATATTAATTGTTCCGTTCTCTAAATTTTCCTTTATAGATCTTCTTGCTTTAATAGTCGTTTTTCCTGTAAGCAATTCAACATTGATACTAGTTCCCGTCAAAGCCTTGATAAAAAACTGATGATGCTGCACACTAAGCAAATCTGTTGGCACCATGAGTACGGCTTGCGAGCCAGAGCTCACAATATTGAGCATCGTAAGCAAGGCTATAATTGTTTTGCCTGAGCCAACATCTCCTTGCAAGAGCCTCATCATCTGAATATTAGATGATTGATCTAATTCAATCTGTTTAATTGCTTCTTGTTGATATGGTGTTAGAGCGAAGCCTAAATTGCTTAAAACCTTATTCTTAAGCTCTTTTGCAATCTTAAAACTCCTGCCAAAGACCTCTTGCTCCTTTTTTTTTAATTTGGCTAATGTTATTTGATTGGCAAATAATTCCTTTTCAGTGAGTTTAGAAATAGCAGACTCTATGGTCTGATCTATGAGCACTGGACTGGGCGCATGATCAACTAGATGCAATTGTTTTATTTCATTAATCAGAGAAGTAATATAATTCGCATATTCTTCCTCAATTTTACCAAATGAATTCCTAGCAGCAATAGCTACTTCAAGAGATTTTATAGCAGTCAATATGTAATCATATAATTGCTTATTAATTAAGCCATAGGTCAAACCATAAACTGGCTCCACTGGTACAGATAAAGACTTTTTAAAAATAAATTCTGGGTGAGTAATTTGGAATCCTCCATCAAAATACTGCACCTTACCCTGAACGATATACTCTCCTCCAATTTTCAATTTACTAAATATAAAGGGGGGAATTTTATTAAAAAAAACTAGAGTTAAAGAGCCCGTGTCATTGGCCACATATATTTTTGTTGGAGTACGTCCAGATCTTGATTGTGAAATCTCAATAATACTAACTTCAGCTTGAATCAACAGATTATCCCGTAAAGCGGACAAATTAGATGAAGTATCACTTATATTATAGGAATATGGTTTATAAAAAACTAAATCACGTACATTTAAAATGCCTAGTCTTTTTAGAGCTTTTTCAGCAGTTTCTTTAATGGAAATAATTGATTTTACAGGCTGAAAAAAAATATCATACATTAATCTAGCTTCTGAATTTATCAATTAACAAAAGAGAACTTGAACGCAAATCTAGATCAAAAAGATTTGTGTCATCAATAATCTTTTTAATTTTATCATATTTAATTTGCAGATAATATTGTGATTTTGATTTAAATTGATCAAAAATAGCTAGCTCCGACTCTGATAAATTAATATCTAGTCCAGCATTTTTTTTACAAAATTTTGCAATTAATTCTTCCATAGAAACAGAAAATTGTCTCCATAAATCACGATCTTTATAAGCAAATTCTGCTATAAACTCTAATTTCTCCGCTATGTTAGTTTTCTTATTTAGGGGTTTTAAAAACCTAGCATCAGTCTCTTTGTCTGAAGATGTACTGTAGTGATAGTTTATCTTTACGCATCTTGAACGTATTGTTGATATAACGCTAGCCGCATTGTTCGTGATTAGAAAAATATAAGTATTAGGCGGAGTATCTTCTAAAATTTTCAAACAAGAATTTGCTGCATTTATATTCATTTGATCGGCAGCATAAATTACAGCTACTTTCTTACCCGTGATAACAGATGTTTTGTATAAAAATTTCTGCATTGATCTGATCTGATCTACGGAAATATTTTTCGTTTTATTATCAAGCTTTTCAACGCAAATATAGTCAGGATGCTTTTCGACATTACTATTTAAAAGCTTACTGCTAATAAACTCATTGAGCTCAAGTAAACCATCCTCTATGCTATCGGTATTGATCAAATAGCAATTATTTAGTCTACCGATATTATAATGATTTTCTAAATGCTGTTTTATCACGTCTTGAGCCGATTTATGCTATTATCTTTGCCTATTATTTCCATAATCTCAAACACGCTGGGAGAGGCAGTTCTACCAGTAATAAATGCTCGGACATATTTCATAAGATCACCAAATTTTACTTGAGTTTCTTCTGATACTTCTTTTAAGGCAATTTGTATATTGTCTCTATTAAATTCCATAATATTATTAATTGCGCTTACCACTTTATCAACAATGCTAGAGTCACACTCATCCTTTAAAGATTTTGCTTCGTCTGTATATTTAATCTCACTATCTACTATGAAGATACTGGATAAATCCACTAGATCTTTAACTAACTCAGCCCTTGGTTTCATTGCTTCTAGACCTAGTCTAATATTATTCTTGGATTGTTCACTTAAATTATGATCTAAATTTTCAAAAATAAGCTTAGTAAGATCAGTTTCTTTCATAGACCTAAGGTAATGAGCATTCATATGATTCATTTTAGCAAAATCAAGCCTTGCGGGTGATTTACCCATACCATCAATACTAAACCATTCAACCGCTTGCTGGCGCGATATTATTTCATTATCACCATGTGACCACCCAAGTCTTAGTAAGTAATTATTGATAGCTAAAGGCAGATATCCCATATCTTTATAGCTTTCAACACCAAGAGCACCATGACGCTTGGATAATTTTACACCATCTGGGCCATGAATCAAAGGGATATGCACCATCTTCGGTATATTCCACCCCATCGCTTCATATATGAGTTGCTGCCTTGAAGCGTTGTTTAAATGATCATCTCCCCTAATTATATGAGTGATTTCCATATCATGATCATCTACCACTACAGCAAGCATATAAGTTGGGGTTCCGTCAGAGCGAAGGAGTACCATATCATCCAGGTGAGAGTTTTGAACTACTACCTTACCTTGAAGTAAATCATCTACAATTGTTTGCCCATTGCGGGGAGCTTTTATCCGGACTACAGGCTTAATTCCATCTGGAGTCTGATCCTGGGCGTCCCTCCATGGCGAATGAAAGATAAAATGCTCTTTATCTAATAAAGCCTTTTCGCGCATTGCTGCAATTTCCTTCTGCGAGGAAAAACAATAATAAGCTTTACCCATTTCAACTAGCTTATACGCAACTTCTCTGTGCCGATTAGCGCGCTCCGACTGATAAATAATTTCTTCGTCATGACCAATATCAAGCCAGTCAAGAGAAGTAAGAATTGCCTGTTTAGCTTCCGAGGTTGATCGTGCAGAATCAGTATCTTCAATCCTAAGCAAGAATTTTCCACCGTGATGTCTAGCAAATAAGTAGTTAAACAAAGCTGTTCTGGCACTACCAATATGCAAATATCCAGTAGGAGAAGGGGCAAATCTAGTTCTTACAGTCATAATGTCCGAATAATTTTGATTAATAACATATGGATAGCGCCACCCTTTTTTCTCGTATATCTACTCCTTCTTTGCTTTGTCTCTTGTCTCTTTCAACACAGCTTTTTTAATAACTACTGACTCTTTTTCTTTTTTAATAACTTCCTTTTTACTGCTAGCGATGGCAGGAAATTCCGGTTCTTGTTCATTATCAAGGGGAAGCCCAAGTAACAAGTTCTTTATTTGTTTACCACTAAGTGTTTCTTTCTCAATCAAGGCCTTTGCCAAAGTATGAAGTTGGCTTATATGGGTTGTAAGGATATGCTTAGCAAAATTATACCCTTCATCAACAATTCTTTTTATTTCTCTATCGATCGATTCAGAAGTTTTTTCAGATCTCGTTTTATCTCCAGATCCACCAGATGCATACATGTCTTCATTACTTCTACCATGGAATATTGGACCAACTTCTTCACTAAGCCCCCATTCTGTAACCATCGCTTGAGCCATTCTTGTTGCCATTTTAATATCTGAGGAAGCTCCAGACGTCACTTTTTCTGAGCCAAAAATAATTTCCTCTGCAACTCGTCCAGCCATAGCGACAGCTATATCCGCTTTCATCTTTTCTAAAGTCATGGAAAGTCTATCACCTTCTGGTAATCTCATAACCATTCCAAGTGCTCTACCACGTGGAATAATTGTTGCTTTATGTATAGGATCAGATGCTGTGCAATGCAGACCTACCAGAGCGTGCCCACCTTCATGGTATGCTGTCAGTTTTTTTTCATCATCAGACATAATGAGTGACCGCCTTTCAACCCCCATCATTACTTTGTCTTTTGCATCTTCCATATCTTGCATATCAACGACTTTTTTACCACGACGCGCCGCCATTAGTGCTGATTCATTGACTAGATTTTGCAGTTCCGCTCCTGAAAAGCCTGGAGTACCTCTTGCAATAATTCTAGGATCAACTTTATCTGAGTGTTTAATTTTTTTCATATGAACTTTTAGAATTTGCTCACGACCAATAACATCAGGATTAGATACAGTAATTTGACGATCAAAACGACCAGGACGAAGCAAAGCTGGATCTAAAACATCTGGCCTATTAGTTGCAGCAATGATTACCACACCTTCATTTGATTCAAAACCATCCATTTCAACTAACATCTGGTTCAGCGTTTGTTCACGCTCATCATTTCCACCACCAAGACCAATACCTCTATGACGACCAACAGCATCAATCTCATCAATAAATATTATACATGGAGCATTGCGCTTTCCTTGTTCGAACATATCCCGTACACGGCTCGCGCCAACACCAACAAACATTTCAACAAAATCAGAGCCTGAAATGCTAAAGAATGGCACATTAGCTTCGCCTGCTATGGCTCTAGCAAGAAGCGTTTTACCAGTTCCAGGAGGACCAATTAACAAACAACCTTTTGGAATTTTTCCACCTAACTTTTGGAATTTACTAGGATTTCGCAGAAAATCCACTATTTCTGATAGCTCTTCTTTTGCTTCATCAATACCTGCAACATCAGCAAAAGTAATCTTTGGGCCTTTATCAGAAATAAGTTTTGCTTTTGATTTGCCAAAACCCATGCCTTTACTTCCTCCTTGCATCTGGCGCATAAAAAACACCCACACCCCTATTAGAAGAAGCATAGGAAACCAAGATACAAATATACTAAACAAAGAATTCATTTTCGTGTCTGGCGGCATTACATCAATATGAACTCCATTGATACTCAGCTTATCTATTAAACCAGGATAATCTGCAGCATAAGTTGAAAAAGCTGTCCCATCAGCAAGTACGCCCTCCAAGCTTCTTCCCTGTATTTTAACAGAATTTACCTGACGCTCATCGACCTTGTTTAGAAAATCAGAAAAAGCTAATGACTCAGCCCTACCGGCCATCCCATCTCCTTGCAGAGCATTAAAGGTCATGATCATTAAAATGAAAATAAATATCCAAATAAAAATTTGCTTGTTCTGGTTGTTCATTAAATTTTTCCTATAAGAAATGGGTAAATCGCGAAATAAAATTAGGCCTAAAAATAACCTCTAGAGCTCCTTCAAGTTGAGTTTCATCATAGTAAGATATATGGGGAATTGCTACAATTTTTTCAAGGCTTTTAATGACGGGCAGAGTAAATAAAATATGTTTATGGTTATTACCCACAACCAGAGACAACTCAGTAAGATCAAATTGATCTCTTTTTTGAATATATTCTCGTAACGCTAATCTACCAACACTATACCCAGACTTATCTGATTCAATGATAAATCTGTCGTCCCAAGATGTACGATCATTTAATTGAATTGGATTAGAATTTATTTCGCTATATTCTCTTAATATCAATAGCTTATCCTTTGTCTGCTTAAGAATGCAACCATGTAAACTATTATCAATTTTCTGCATCGTCTCAAGCTTATTTATTATTCGCTTAGTGCTCCTAAACCTTGGTAAATAGTCTTTGCCACCGATAATAGTCAATACATAATTAATAACGTAGATTTGAATATCAAAACACTTGTCTCTGATTTTTGTAAGATCAATGATTGCAAAACCAAACTTATTGATAGATACAGCCTCAGCTATGGCAGAAATTAAACGTTCATTAAGTTCATGGGCTTCTTCATTTGCCTCTCTCATTTCAACAAAAAGCGCAGATTTTTTGTCTTCTGTTAAGGTAGATATATCCAGGCGAATTCTGTTACGTTCATAGATACCTAACGCGTTAGATTCGTCCTCTATCCATTTGATATTTGAATTATTTAAATAATCTAACAGTTCAGACTTTAAGAATGAGGATAAAGGCCTAAAAACATGGACGTTATTATAAAAAAAACTATTTGAATAACTTAGACCTAATATGCCATTTTTTTTATTTTTGTGCATTAGATACGTCTCAAGCCTGTCATCGAGATGATGCGCGGTTAGCATTGTATTTATCCCCAGCTCTCGACATTTTTCACTCATCATGTTATATCGTGCCGCCCTTGCCCGTGCTTGAATAGCTACTTTATTACCACCACTATCCCATGATAATTCATAAAATTCATGGCTAAATTGTGCTACTACCATCCTGACGAACTCAATTTCTTTGGAGGACTCAGGGCGTAAGTTATGATTAACACTAAAGATCACAAGACGAATTTTTCTGGATTTAGCCCATTCTGTTGCCAGATGTAGTAATGCAATAGAATCTGACCCTCCAGAAACAGCTAAGGCGACTCCATAGGAAGCCGCCTCAGTAATTTCTGATAACAAAGGATTGATATTATCATCAAACCTTTTTTGCATCATTTACTCAAAAACCCCAAGCGTTGATAGCCTTAAGATCGTATTATCAAGATATGTCGTAAGCTCTTTTTTAACTTCTTTAGGATCGTCAACCTTCATGTTATCTCTGTTTACGGTAAGTTGACCATCGGCAACTTCTTTGATTAAATTATCAAGAATTTGCTTCTTAGTATTCTTACCATCCATATATTTAAGCGCAAACCGATCAAATATATTAATTCCTACTGGCGCATGGTTGAAACCAGTAACCCAAGTATTGTTAGTATTGTTTACTTCATACAAAGCTAAATTGTTTAATGTTGGTTTTTCAAGGTTTACTTTAGCTTTATCTCTTTCAAACAAAGAAATGTCCATGTAACCTTTTATCACTAAATTCATTGCATTACCCAGCAAGTCAGCTTCTATCTGAGCCTTGCAATCAGTCTTAAAAAATTTACTAGCTTTTTCAACAACAGTTGCGAATTTTAAAGGATAACCTTTGTATTCAGCCAAAATATATAGCGCCGCCTTCAACCATTGAGAAGAGGAAGAAACATACTGAGTCTCATCGCCTTTAAAGAAGAACTTTATAACTTCATTACTCTCTAAATCCTTTTGATTAAAAGGTTTTTCAGGTACAATATCCAATGCAATAGCAAATTTTTTGATACTATCATTATTCAGCGATCTATTAATTTGAACATTACCATGACAAAGCAAAGTACTCCTGAACCTTCTATTGTTGATGAAATCTAAATACTGCTCTGTTTTAACTATATCATTTAAGCTTTGTAATTTTTCAGCCACTGCTGGCTTCATATTGCCAAGATACATCGTTGACAAAGCTACATCTGATAGATACTGCAAACCTTGCTTTCCAGCCTCTTCCATAAAGTCAGTAAAATAGAATTGTTTATTATTATCTTCAAGGTGCTCGTGCCTAATATAATGGTCACCTTGTTTTGATAGTAATTCAGCTTCTTGAGTTAACATTTTAGAATATGAAGTATCTTGACCTTCCAAACTTTCTTTTACAAAAGCAAGCAACGCACGCGCCTGAGCAACTTTGTCCTGCGGAGACACAAAGCCTTTTGCATGATACATCATCATGTCCCTGACAGTTCTGACCATATTCCAACCAGGAAGTGTATTATAGCTTATGTATGCTATACCATTGGCCGATAAATTTTTATTACATATTTCAAATATTTTCTCTTGCACAAAATCTGGAACCCAAGAAAAAACACCATGACAAATTATGTAGTCAAACTTACCAAACGATTCATCAACATCTGTAATTGAGCAATGCTTAAGCTCGATATTCTTTAGCCCTAAGGCTTTAATGTGCTTCTGGCCATCTTCAACTTGCACTTTAGACAAATCTACCCCGACATAATGCCCCTTAGGATAATGCACAGCATGGGGAATAAGATTTCCGCCCGCTGCGCTGCCTAGTTCGAGAACTCTGGCAGTTTCAATCTTTGGGGGAGTCATTCCAAATAACGTACCAAGAGTGGATAGTTTTTCCGGACTACTTTGTGCATAAGGGTAGCTTTCATATGGCATCTCATCGTATGCATATACTTCTGTTGTGTTTATTGTCATATCAAATAATTCATTTTTTATTAAACAGGAATCTTGAACGTAAATCCAAGGGTAAATTCACCAACACCAATTGTTTTCTTAATCGGCTTTTGTGCCACAAACGATTGTGTTTTGATGTCGAACGTATCATATTTGACTTTAATGTCATTTACAACCTGTAACTTTGCACCAATGTCCATACTTATATTTTCAGATAAATCTCTACCTATGCCTCCACCAATTTGCCAGGCTAAACAATTTATAGTATTTTTCTTAATTCTAAAAAACTCAAATTTATTACTAAAACCAAGGATGGCTAGGGCTGGAGTTGTTGTAGTTGTTGGTTTAATAGAAAGTCTTGCAATACCTGCCCCCAAAATTACATATGGTTTTACTTGTGCGTAGACTGGTGAAAATTCGTATATAAAATTTGCTGTATATACGTTACTAGAGACTTTAGTTCTTCCAGGTGTTTCTGGAATATCTATTGCTCCAATTCCAGGTATGTTAATCCCCGTCGACTTCACCGGCAATAAATACGTCAGTCCATATTTGGGTTGGTAGGTTGCAGAAAGCTCTATCATCATATTAGGATAAAAACTATAGCCTATACGCCCCCCAACCATTGTTGATTGTTTTAGCCTAAACTTCGCATCGGTGTCTTTATCAACGAAACTTTTTACTACGGGCTCAGAAATCCCTAATTCTGTTCCAATATATATATATCTGTCCTCTGCATTATTTGCATTTGCAGAATTCATTGAAAGCAAAATTACACTCGTTAGCAACCCAGTCCTTGTGTGCTTTCTCACTATTTTCATAAAACCTTTCCTAATTAATAAAAATAAGCCAAAAATCAGCCTTGGATTATATATAACAAAATTTCATGGTCAAATAAAATAAGAGGCCGTATGTTATACGGCCCCTTATTTTTCATGATTATACTTTAAAAGTGCATCAGGTTTGATTTTTGATAAATTGCACCGCATCTATCCAATTAATAAAGTGGCGCGATTGAAATCTTTTTATTTCTAAACAACAATGCTCCTACCTCTTCCATTATTGGAAAAATTCTATTCAACTCTCCAAGGAACTCGGTATCACTTACTTTTTTACCAATATCTTTCTCGATAGCTTTATGTATCTCTCCTAAGGATTTATCTTTGCCGATCATATTTCTAAACAAAAACTCAGTATAGTGGGAAACAGAAATATTAATCGAGACATCTTGAAGAAAATCTGATTTAAATGAGAAGCTTATTCTTGAACCAATCATGTTTTGATTATTTTTTATGTAATCTGCAATTTGTTGTGGAAGATCAGTTATTGTATAAATATATGGGACATTATCCATATCAGTTATTTTTGCTGTAGGTTTTGTCTTTTTAGAAACATAAAAACTATGTTTAATAATAGACCCACACATAATTTCACATATAGCTTGCTGCTTTGACTTATCCAACGCTTTAATCTTCTTCAAAAACTCTGGATCTTGAAAATAAGTTTCTGGCTTAAGCATCACCCTACTATGCGGCGAATTATACTCAACAAAATTTAAACCAGCTTTTTCAACGAACTCATACAACTGAGGTACGGTGTAAGCTCTATCTTGCTTATGTAAGAACATATCATACAGCCCAATATCACCATGATTAATATGATCCCCTAATAATTCTGCACCCCTCTTATACCAGTTAGTGTTTGGCAACACATTAACAACTGACCAGCCGTTTTTTACTTCTTCTTGACGAGAAGTAACTCCTTCATTTACCATTCTAAGCATATCTTGAATTTGATAAACTGCAGTTCTGCCATATTGCGCATAAACCATAATACCCATACCACCATCATCAGTTAATGAATCAGATAGTATCTTGAGTCCCGCATCGGGAGATTCAAGGTGATGCAAAACACCAGTACAAGTGATATAATCAAATTTACCTAGTTTAAGGTTTGGAATGTTTAATATGCTATCATGAATCCATGTTATATTAGTAAGACCACGATGCTCCGCTCTCTTTTGCGCAATAGCCATCGAATTTTTACTAAAATCTAAGTAAATTACTTCAGCATCTGTATCTTTTAACTGCTCAGCTAAAAAAACTGTAGAGTCACCAGTTCCACCTCCAGCAATCAAAACACGAAACTTTTTTGTAAAATCCTTTTTGCCATTAAAAAGCCAGTGGTTAATCTCACCTAAATAGTCACCATAAACCTTTAGCAATCTAGTTTTGTCATCATCTGGATTACGCATTGGATATGGGTAATCTAGGTAATGTTCTTGAACTTCTTTTAAACCCTTGAGATCCTTTATATCTTTTATTTTAGCGGGTTTTGTAGTTTTAGTAGTTTTTGTTTTTGTTGCCATAATAATTTATAAATAATTCTTTACATGAGCCTTTGTACTAGATTACATATCACTAGTCAATATCAAGACGTTAATTTAATAAAGAGTTCCAACAAAATTTTTGATACATTTAAAAATAAAGAATAAGACTAATGAATTGATTTAAGAAAATATATTATATCTAGAGCTTCCCTAGGCGAAAGTTTATCTGGATCTATTTTGCTTATCTCATCATATAGTTTTTTATTCTCTTCTAAAGCTGTGTTTATCGTGAATAAATCCATATTATGCGATTCATCTTGAAGCACTTTTTTACCGGATTTCACAGAATCTTTTTCTAATTTATTCAGTAATTCTTTTGCTTTGGCAATAACTGGTTTTGGTAAACCTGCCAGCTGCGCAACATGAATACCATATGATCTATCAGCAGAACCTTTTTTGATCTTGTGCAAAAACAAAATATGCTCACCATCATCTTTAATATCAACCGTATAATTAGCCAAGCTCGGTAGCACTTCTTCCATAGCGACGAGCTCATGATAATGAGTAGCGAATAAACAGCGCGCTCTTATTTTGTCGTGTATATGTTCAAGTACTGACCAGGCAATCGCTACTCCATCATAAGTTGATGTGCCACGCCCCACCTCATCTAGTATGATGAGTGACTTATAAGTGGCTTGAGCTAGAATTGCCGAGGTTTCTAGCATTTCCAACATAAACGTGGATTGCCCCTTGCCTAAATCATCGCCAGCCCCAATTCGACTAAAAATCTTATCTACTATACCAATTTGAGCACTAGCCGCCGGAACAAAGGACCCAATTTGCGCAAGTATCGAGATAAGTGCATTTTGCCTTAAGAACGTGCTTTTACCAGCCATATTGGGCCCGGTAATCAACCATATTCTCTCATCCATAGATAGTTGACAATCGTTTTGAATAAAACACTCATTAGACTTCACCAGAACCCTCTCCACCACCGGGTGTCTACCTCTCTCTATATTAAAAACCATATCCTCGGTTAGACTTGGTCGGCAATAATCATATTCTTTAGCGCTAACCGCATAACTACAATACACATCAAGCTGACTCAAGGCACAGGCTAGAGATAGTAATAATGGATGATTATCAATAACTTGGGAGCATATCTTATCATATATTTCTTGCTCTAAATTAACAACGAGAATCTTTGCATTAACCATATCGCTTTCTAGCGTTTGCAGCTCAAGCGTAGTATATCGAATCGAATTTATAGTAGTTTGTTTGTGAATAAATTTATCATCAGTAATTTTATTTGCATGCCTTGATGTAATCTCAATAAATAAACCAATTACATTGTTATTTGAAATCTTGAGAGACTCTACACCAGTTTCTTTGCGATATTTATCACGAATTTGTTCTATTTTACTACGACCATTTTCTAATAGATCATTCAACTGTGCGACTCTAGGATGGTAATCAGGTTTAATAATTTTTCCATCAGAAATAGAGTTTGAAGCATCTTCTCGAATGGATTCATCAAGAATTTCATGTAAGGAGTGTAAACCAAGAAGAGGCTGTATAATATTTTCTATATTCTTATCAAGGTTTATTCCTTTTAAAACAATAAAATCTGCCATAATTTTTTCGGCAATTTCGATTGTATATTTAATGCTAAGAAGATCTTTTGGGGTACTTCTTTGCATGTTAATGCGAGTAATACAGCGTTCAAGATCTCCAGTTTTACCAAGCAATTTGCGAACACTCTCTGCTAGAGATATATTGTCATAAAAAAACTGAGTAGTCTCTAATCGCTTATTGATCAACTCGATGTCTACAAGAGGAGCTAAAAGATATTGGTAAAGCAACCGGCTTCCTGACTTTGTTACAGTATCATCAATACAAGAAAATAGACTGTTTTTCACACCTCCATTTTGGACATTAGTAATCTCTAGATTCCGACGCGTAGAAGCATCGATGCTCATAAATTTATGATAATTCAAAATTTTTGGCTTGGGCAACCGGGGCACGTTAGCCTTCTGAGTTAGAGACACATACTCTAATATACTACCAACAGCCGAAACTCCTGAGCTACTTAGATTACCTATAGCTGATAAATCACCAATTTTATAAAATTCCAAAATAATCTTTTCACACTTGGCAACAGCATAAAAACTGTCAACTTGAAAAGAAATTCTCTTATTAAGATGCAATCCTATTGCCGAAGCTAGCTCACTTGTTCGATATTTCTCCGCTAATAAAATTTCTTTTGGTGAAAGCCTTGAAATTTCATTTATTATTTCAGCAAATGGAATTGTAATAACTGATATCTCTGACGTTGATAAATCAACTGAAGAAATTGATGCAGCTTTGCTCTCAATGGCAATGCTAACCAAATAATTCGGCGCTCCAGACTCTAGCAAGGATTCCTCTATAATGGTGCCAGGAGTAATAATTCTTGTAACTTCCCTATTAACAACCGCCTTATACCCACCTCGCTTTTTTGCTTCTTCAGGCGTTTCCATCTGGTCACAAATGGCAACTTTAAAACCATCCTCAAGTAATTTATTGAGGTAATTGAACAAGGCATGATGGGGTACACCACACATCGCAATTTCATGTTCCCCAGTTTTACCTCGCTTTGTCAGAGCTATACCAAGGATTCTACTAGCAGTTATGGCATCTTCATAAAACAGCTCATAAAAATCTCCCATTCTGAATAAAACTAAACAATCAATGTTAGCAAACTTGATATCCAAATATTGCTTCATTACTTGAGTAGCCTCTTGGTAATGGTACTTTTCTTTAAACTGTCCTAAGTGCATAAGGTAGACTAGATAATATCAAATTTGCTTTGCATAAGCTTTTTTTCCGCTGCTTCAACTAGTCCACCTACTAAATTGTCAGAAAATTCTTTTGATACAGCACTCACACCAAAACGCTTTTTAAACCAAGATTGTTTTTGCTCTATGTACTCGATTTTTACTTCATCACCAAATTTTTTTTGAATAAATGAGTATAAACTGTCTATACCATCCACCAAACCATAATCAGCAGCTATTTGACCAGACCAAAATTCACCATTAAAAATCACCTCATCACTTTGAGTAATTTTTCCTCCTCTTCTTTTTTTTATCGTATCAATAAAATGCTCATGAATATCTTTCTGAATTTTTTTGATAATTTTAACATCAGACTCTTTTTCAGGCTGAAAGGGATCAAGAACTGATTTGTTATTTCCTTGAGTATAAACCCTTCTTTGAATTCCTAATTTTCCTATAGCTTCATGGAAACCAAAACCAGCTGCTATCACCCCAATACTTCCTATAATCGAACTTCTATTTGCAAAAATTTTATCACCCGCGCACGCTAGCCAGTACCCACCCGAAGCAGCAACATCCTCCACAAAGCTATATACAGGAATATTTTTCTCTTTAGCGAGCTCTATTATTCTGTTTGCTATTAACTCTGATTGCACTGGCGATCCGCCAGGCGAATTTATGGCAAGGCATACAGCTTTTAGCCGCTCTATTTTAAACATTTTTTCAATGAGTTTATTTAATGAACATAGGGTAAGGCCACTCTTCATTGCGCTGACTTTTCCAACTACTCCCTCTAGTCTGAGTACAGCGACTACAGGCTTTGCTCCTCCTAAACCAAACGTTAATATAGAAAGGAGCTGATCAATTTTACTAAAACGCCTAGCTGTTACATCATCTCTTGTACCAGTAATTGTATTGTTACTCCTGCTTTTTACTTGAATTTTCTTCATCTTTTACCTCTTGATTATCATTTTTTACTTCTTCCGTAGTTACTTCTACTACTGTTTTTTTGGCTTTTACAACTTGTTTATTCAGCGAAGCGCTTTTGAATGTATTTTTAGGCAAGACCTGATTGCCCTCTATTTGTGCCATTATCATCTGCCTCACCTCATTATCATGCCATTTTACAACACCATTGAAGATGTATTTTACCTTTCCTTCTGCATTTATCAAATAGGCTGTAGGTAACCCAACTATAGACAGAGATCTAAATAAATTATTTTGATAATCATGAAAAATTTCTAAATGCCTGATCTCATTTTCGGAAAAATATTTTTTTACCACCTCAACTCCTTGATAATCTTCTGAAACAGCAATAATTTTGAATGGTAGTTTACGAAAATCTTTTTGTAGATTATCCAGAGATGGAAGCTCCCCAACACAACTACCACACCAAGTCGCCCAAAAAACAAGTAATATAGTATTTCCTTCATACTGATCTAGATAAACTTTATTACCGTTGGCATCAAAAAAATTAGTATCCGTATCGATAAAATCATCATGCTTTGTAACTATAAGTTTCTCTGACCGCGCAATATGTGCAAGAGAAATAATCAAAACCACCCCTAGAAGCCATAAATATCTTTTACTCAAAGCAAGTTTCCTGCATAATTATTGTGTTACTTCAATATTTCTATAGTTAAAAATAAAATGAAACAACCAGTTTTTGTATTGGTGGCATTATTTATGTTATCTAGCTGCGGCTTAAAAAAACCTCTATGGCTACCAAAAGAGAATACACCTAGGGTGAACTCAATTCATCACATACCTTCTGAGCTTTAAAAAAATGACCATTCAAGCTTTAATGTTTTTTTCTATAATAACCATTATCGCGCCATTGTTTGGTAAATATATCGCTATCGTTTTTAGATATGAATATGCAGAACATGAAATATTAAAAAATAAAAAGGGTCGGTGGGAAAGCCAAAACTGGCAGGATTACTTCTTAAGCCTCATGTATTTCAACATAATATGCATGATCTCAACTTTTTTAATTATATACTACCAAGACTCATTTCCATTCTTTGCACCAGCTGAAAAGAAAATAAGTTTCTCCTCTGCCCTAAATGCATCTGTCTCTTTTGTAACGGGTACTTTTTGGCAAAGTCACAATCCAGAAAAAGAGCTCAGTATGTTATCTCATATTTTTGCTCTAACCGCACAAAATTTTCTTTCTGGCGCCACTGGTATCGCAGTATTTATCGCTTTCATCAGAGGAATAATCAACAGCCACAATCCATTCATTGGTAATTTCTATGATGACTTTCTAAGAGCTTTATTATTTATCCTCTTACCTTTTTCTCTGTTCGTAGCAATTACACTGATAAGTTTTGGTGTACCACACGATTTCCTAGGGACAGTGCCATTCACTAATCTTGATGGGGTAACTGAGCAAATGTACCTGGGTCCAGTTGCTGGGCAAGTAGCCATAAAAAATCTAGTGGCCAATGGGGGGTCCATATTTGCCGCCTCCTCAGCACACCCTTTTGAAGCACCATCAAGAGACGCCGTAATGTTTTGTTTAATTTTAGTTATAACATTACCTGTCGCAATGATTTTTACTTATGGATTTTTGCTTGGTTCTCTCAGGTTAAGCTGGGCACTTTATTCTATCGTTGTTATCGTTATGATTGCTTCATTATTTATTATTAATCTTGGAGAAACTAACTATGGATTACCTTATATTTTTGGTGACAATACACTGGCAGATAATTTTAATTACATAGGAAAGGAGTTGATATACGATAAATTTCCCTCCTTAATGTGGGCACTTTCTATTACCATGAGCTCTGATGGCTCGCCTAATGCCTGCTTGGAAAACTATTCTCCTTTAAGCACTTTAGTTCTTTTTTCTAATTTAATTATCAGCAAATTTATTATCGAAGGAGTTGGATCAGGCTTTTTTGCCATGTTATCATATCTTATGGTAGCTGTATTTCTGCGAGGTTTAATTACAGGAGAAGCGGCAAATTTCTTTGGCAAGAAAATTGCTCTAAACGAAATCAACTATGTTATTATAGTATTCTTGGTTATGCCCGTTGGTGTGCTCCTTTTTACAGCTATTACCTTACTTATTCCCCCTTCTGAAAATCTAATCACCCATCATGGATCACAAGCAGTAACTGACATTACCTACAACTTTGCTTCATGCTTTGCCAATAATGGATCTAGTTTTACAGGGCTTAATGCTTCCACAAGCTATTTTGACTATATGACTGCGCTTGCAATGTTCCTAGGACGCTACCCAATAATATATTTTTCTCTAGCAATCAGCGGCTCATTTGCTGCTAAGCAAAGAATTAGCAACCAAATAGCTAAGCATACGCAATCTAGCATTGAGATTAGCTTGTTCCTACTAATCACAGTGATATTAGTTGGAGCCATAATGTTCCTGCCTCTCATGATTCTTGGACCATTTTTAGAATTCATGGCGATGTAAAGTTTGTAGTTAAGATTTATCTGGTATATAGTGTCGAAAACCTCATTTCTTTATCAGATGTCTACATTCAAAAATATACTATTTTTGTTCTTAATTTGTATGCTAATTCAAGGCTGTAGCACCGGTGGATATTCTGTTGAAGCATATAAATCAATTGGAGGTGAGTTAAAGCGTGACTACAAGCTAAGTAGAGGCGACCTTATTGTTGCCTATGATCTGGGCAGATTAGATAAAACAAACTGCATCTATTCCGCAGACCTTGGTAACATCATTAACGATCGTCGTTATAAATCAAAATATGTATCTAGATTTAAAGCTCGCTATAAATCTCCACTTACCCTAAAAAAAGAAGCTCTGCGCAAAATAGTAAAAATTAACAAATTGCTCCTAGAGCTGCATCATAATCATCGAATATTATCAAACAGTAAATATCAGTATGTACGCCGGCTTTCTAGATCTGATATAACACAAATTGATTTACGTAAAGAGCTAGACACTCTCGACAAGATTGTATCTTTTATACCTATCATGATCCCTATTGGGAGCACTAAAATTACAAGTAAATATGGAAACAGACTACATCCTATAAAAAAACGAGAAGTATTTCATTGTGGATTGGATATGGTTGCAACAAATGGAGCTTACGTGTATGCTTCTGCCAATGGTATAGTAACTTTTGCTGGAAAAAAAGCTGGATATGGCAATGTTGTTGAAATTCAACATAGCAAAACACTAAAGACACTTTATGCCCATTTAGCTAGGATTTCAGTTAAAGAAGGAAGGTCGGTAGCAAGAGGTAAAGCCATTGGAGTACAAGGAAGCACCGGTGCTACAACAGGTGATCACTTACACTTTGAGATTTGGGTAAATGATCGTCACGTAAATCCTTATGATTTTGTTTCTAGCGAGTGTACTTGTAGGTGATGCGTTTCTGGATATATCCTGAACTTATAAATCACCTAGTAAATTTAGTTTTTGTCAAAGGGTGTCCTGAAGACAAAAAATCTTACATATTTATCTGTAAAAAAGCATTTTTTGCCAAGCAAAATAACTTTTTACGTAGATATGGGGTCGTAGCTCAGCAGGATAGAGCAACGGATTCCTAATCCGTAGGTCGGAGGTTCAAATCCTCTCGATCCCACCAATTTTGAAGCTTCCCAAGCTTTTATAGTTCTGACCATTGTAGGAAGATGAATATTTTGAATTATTTTCCTTAGTAATCGTATGGTAAAAAAACTAATATAGTTACTATAGTGCCAGTTTAGCTCTAAGAATAAACTGAGAACGCTATGGACATAAGCATAGTCACTACGAACATAGAAAAAAATTGCTAAATAAGCCTGAGTTTCATATAGGAAGTATCTCGTACAACGAATTTATAAATCAAGCTGTCAAGTTCTTACTTTTACAAATACGGACATGCCAGGAACTATCTTATTTTTGATGCGTTCTGGAACCTGGAAATCAATAATTACAGGCACTCTCTGCACTATTTTGGTAAAATTACCTGTAGCATTTGATGGAGGGAGAAGACTAAACTTAGCACCAGTGGCTGGAGAAACGTTTCGAATTTTTCCTTCGATTTTTTCCCCTTTCTCTGAATCAACCAAAATCTCAACTTTCATATCTGGTTTGAATTTTGAAATTTGCGTTTCTTTAAAATTAGCCTTTATATATAATTCATCAATAGGCACAACGGAAAATAAAACATTACCAGCTCGTATATAATTTCCTTCTCTTAAAGAACTATTGCCAATCATGCCCCTTATTGGAGAACGAATAATGGTATTATCTAAAGCTCTTTTTGCTAAATCAAGTTCAGAAGAAGATGTATTATATTTTGCCATCGCCGCAAAGCGCTTTATCTCGAGTAATGCAAGGTTTTCTTTACTTGTCTGCATATTAAATTCTGCCTGCGCTAAATCGCTCTTAGCTTTTTCAAACAAAATTTTAATACTATCAACGCTTTTCTTACTAGCAAAATTATCTTTACTTAGCGTTTGAATTCTTTTGTAGTCAACCTCAGAAATTCTAAAACTCTCGACTGCAAACTGATATGCTTCATCCGTTTTTTGTTGTTCAATATTTGAAAGTTTAATATTTTGTTCGATTATCTCTATATCTCGCTTAGCTCCATCAAGAGCAGACTCGGCTTTATTGAAATTGGCTTTATGATCATCGTCTTTTATCTTAGCTATTATTTGATTGGCCTCAACAACGTTGTTTTCTTTAACTAGCACTTTTTCTAATACACCATTTACTTCTGCGCTAATGCTTGAGATATCTGCTTCTACATATGCGTTATCAGTTGACTGAGTGATTGCCCAAACATATATTTCGTACGTAAAAAACAAAAGTAGTAGGGACAAGGCAACGGAGATAGGCTTTGCATAACGATAAGAAGTGAATTTGCCAGTTATTGATCCTATCATTCGTTCATTATGATTTACGAGTTATATACATACATACGGGTATAGATAATACGTAAAGTATAGCAACTAGTGGCAACGAGTGCCAAGGATATATAACAATCGTTATAATAATAACAGCAGAA
Organism: Rickettsia typhi; assembly: GCA_945907105.1. GTDB lineage: Bacteria > Pseudomonadota > Alphaproteobacteria > Rickettsiales > Rickettsiaceae > Megaera_A. Next base: position 64,417 of record CAMDSB010000001.1, read on the forward strand.
ACAATCATAGAAAGTGATAAATATTCCTGTTTAACCTGAAATTTCTTTAAAGATATAGTTGGTAATCTGCTTGGAAGCAATAAAGCAATAGTTACAATATATAAATTAATGAGCAACGTATGATCCCTAAGACTAAACTCACCAAAAAGAGGAGATAATTCAAAGTCTAAAATCAAGGGAATCAAAGCAAGTACGGCTCCGCTGGGAGCTGGAACCCCTACAAGAAAACGATCATCTTGCTTTATTTCACTTGGCTGAACAATAGCTGTATTAAATCTCGCCAACCGAATCGCCATACAAACCAGGAATAACATGATAGATGCCCATGAAATTACCTTGTACTCATATTGCTGGAAAGACCACAAATAAATTAACATTGCCGGGCACAAACCAAAATTCATAAAGTCACACAATGAATCAAGCTCCGCCCCAAAATGACTAGTAGCATTAAGCATTCTTGCAACCCCGCCATCAAGGCCATCAATTATCGTTGCAATCAATATGCAATATACCGCTATTTCCCAACGGCTATCGAGAGCAAACCGAATAGAGCTACTACCTATGATTAACCCTATTAAAGTGATTATGTTGGGCAATAATTTTGTAAAAGGCACTGGCCTAAGACCAAATCTTTTACGTTTAAATCTTATCAAATTAAACTCCTAAATATTATTATCTTACTTCAAATTTTATTTGATCTGACTTCTTTTTATTCAAATCTGCAATCACTGTTTCACCGCCCACACAAGTCTGCCCCTCGGCTACTGTAACAACAGTTTTAATTGGCAAATATATGTCAACACGGCTACCAAACCTAATTAAACCATATCTTTGCCCCGCACTTACCTCTTGCCCCTCTTCCAAATCACAAACAATTCTTCTTGCAATAAGCCCAGCAATTTGTACAAAAGCAATTTTAGTTCCATTTTTTGTTTCCATAAGCACGGATTGACGCTCATTGTGAATACTAGCTTTATCTAAAGCAGCATTGAAGAACTTCCCTGGATGATAGTGTAGCGACAAAATTTTTCCATTTGCTGGCGCTCTCTGAATATGAACGTTAAAAATATTCAAGAAAACACTAACTCTAATCATTTCCTCATTACCCAAATTAAGCTCGGCAGGAGGAATGACTTCATTAATTTTTTGTACAACACCATCAGCTGCACTTATTACAAGATCATCACCTACTGGGGTGACTCTTTCAGGATTCCTAAAAAAATATGCACACCAGAGAGTAGCAATGCTCCCAATCCAAGCTAATGTAGCACTAAACGAACCTAGCACAAACGTTACTACTGCAAAAATAATTATGAATATATACCCTTCTTTATGAATGATCTTTGCAAGGTCGCTATACGGTTTCATAGATTTTCTCCAAATTTTTGCGTTTAATATTTGAATGATGATAAATTTCTTGTCTCCAGCGGTCAAGAACAAATCCATCTACTTCTCGTTTAATTTCAAATATTGATTGATAGCTTGCGAAATTTTTGATTAATTAAAAATGAGACTTCGCACTACAAAGCTGTTTTTAGCTTGACCACTATCACTAGTTATGTTTATAATACACCAAAATAAATGCAAAAAGCTGAATTATTAACAGAGGCTGTTATGAAAATTGTTAAATCGTTAAAATCCTTAAAAGCCAGAGATAAAAACTGCCGACTAGTAAGAAGGAAAGGTAGAGTGCTTGTTATCAACAAGGTAAATAAAAGATTTAAAGCCAAGCAAGCTTAGCTTTACCATAAGTTACTTACAAAATAATAATAAGGAGGAATTTTTTGTTCTTCCTTTTTTTATATGGTTTCTATAATACTCCTCAAATTAATCTAGATCTTTCACGATCTTTTTTGTTATCAATCTTCCTTATCCGGGTTTAGTCTATATAGCATTAATCAAAATATACAAGGCATCATGGAAACTTCATTATTCTATTGGGCTATCTTCGGAATTATCGTGATCACTTTACTTGTTCTCGATCTAGGTGTGTTCAATAAACGCGATACGGTGATGACTCTTGGACAAAGCTTATCTTTAAGCTTATTCTATATCACGATCGCATGTTGTTTTGGTGGATATATTTATTATGCAATAGGCACCGCTCCCGCTCATGATTATTTCACTGGCTTCTTACTTGAAAAAGCGATGTCTTTGGATAATATCTTTGTAATCTCAATGATATTTAGTTTTTTTAAAATACCTACCAAATACCAACACCGGGTCCTATTTTGGGGAATATTAGGTGTTATTATCCTTAGAGCAATAATGATTTCTGCTGGAGCAGTTCTGTTGGCCAAGTTTAGTTGGTTATTATTTATTTTTGGAGCAATTCTTATTATTACTGGAATAAAAACACTCTATCTAGCAAATAATCATTCATTTGATATTAATGATATGTATTTGTATAAACTTTTAAAGAAAAAGCTAAACATATATCCGGAATTAGTCGGCAATAAATTTATTGTTGTTGAAAATAGCAAAGTGTTTGCCACACCGTTACTTATGGCCTTAATTACTATTGAATTTATGGATTTGGTATTTGCTATTGATAGTATTCCAGCTATTTTTGCCATTACTCAGAATACGTTTATAGTATATACATCGAATATTTTTGCGATCTTGGGCTTAAGAGCACTATTTTTCTGCCTTGCTGATATAGTCGAAAGCTTTAAGTATATAAAATACTCCCTAGCACTAATTTTAATTCTTATTGGTGTCAAAATATTTGTTGGCCATTTTATTGAGGTTCCTAAATACATCCCTCTCGTAGTCACTTTCGTGCTACTTGTACTCGGAATTCTAGTTTCATTAGTGATGAAGAATAGAGAGACAAAATAGGTTGAGCTAATAAACAAAGATTAGAAGTGTACATCTAAATACTTTAGCAGTAGCTTCTTAGCACTGGATTCCATTGCATGACTACAACCCTGCCTCAAAACTCGATCTAGTCTTTAGCCATCTGCTTCTATAACTACTATTTTTTGTAACCTCCCAGCACTTGATTTTAAGTTACTTAAGGAAAGTGATTGATTAAAAGAGAAAACTCTCTTACACAGCCACTTTCATCTATGTAAAAACTTAAACCTAGTCTTTTTATGCGTCTAGTACCCCCTACAAAAAGAGTTAAGTCTTTGTCCCAGCTTCCTAGATCTTGATTGTGAGCTGCTTACGTTGGACTCCTGTTGGAGGCAACAAAAAAGCAAAAACACTTCTTACTTATCTCCCTAACTCTTTTCACATCTCTTCCCCAAGGTAAGACATAGCCCATAAAAAAACCTCCGAAAAAACTAATTTCGGAGGTTTTTTTTACGTTTTAGAATTAACCTGATTTAAAAACTCAAATCAAGTTTTTTGTCCTTATGGTTTAGAAATTTACTCTAACTTTCAAAGTACCTTGGTGACCGATTAATTTATTCGCTAAGAATAAGTCATAACCCGCACCATACTCATACATACCAGAAACTGCATTTACTCCAGCACCAACATTAAATGTTGTCTTCTGAATTTTTGCAGTTTTACGTGTTAGTTGACCTACAAGTCCACCATGAGTAGCATTTATTTTTGAACTCTTGCCAATTAGATCATGTCTAACAAAACCATGGAACTCTGGAGTCATATCGATTCCACTCATGTGTGAAGTCATCTCAGCTCTAAGACCTACAACAGCTTCAACTTTATTAGCGGATTTTGTGCTGATTGTTAGATTCTGGTTAGTTGTACCAGTTTCTTTATAACCACCATCATTTACTCTAGTAAAGCTTGCGCCAGCTAGTGGAGTTACCACAGCGTCTGCCATTGTCACATTATATCCAGCCAATAATTCACCAGAATACGATGCAGCGTCAAAACCACCTGTTGCAGTTTGGCTACCAGCTAAAGTAATACGCTTCTCAGTGTTCTTAACCTTGCTTGAAGCATATGAAGCATGAGCTTGCAAGAACCAAGAATCAGTTAACTGCTGAATACCATAGATACTAAACATGAATGTATCAAGTTTGGTTTTGTCACCAGCTTTGAAGTTTTTATGTTTTACATCAGTTTTAATAAACGAACCAGCAAGACCAAGTGTCATATCAGCATTAACTTCTGTATCAAAACCAATACTTCCACCTGTTGATTGAGTCTTATAACCAGCTCTGCTTCCTTGCTCTTTTTGAGTTGAGATGCTATAGAACGGGCTAATCCAAGCACCAAACTTAGTACGGTCGTCACCAGCTGCAACACCAGATGTTCCCGCGCTAGCTGTTTGCATACCAGCTTGTGGATGATTTGTCAGCAATGCAATCCTGTTATTAATCGAATTGTTAACTGTTGAAGTTGTTTGACCAACAATCGCAGTAGCATGAACAGCATTTTGTTCTGTTAGGCGCTCTAGGGACTCTATAATCTGAGCATCTGTCATTTTTGACAACTCAGATGTATAAGCCAGTGCATCACCTTTGTTATTAGGATTACCATAAAGTTTAGCATCTACTAGCAACTCAGCATCGTTAAGTTTGCCAATAATCGCTACTAATGCTTGCTCAGCATTATTTTCACGCACCACCTTATTATCATTAATCAGGGTCCATTTCACAAATCTATTTGTTGTTGGTTGAACAACACTACCTTTAGTTATTAAATCTGTAGCTGTTCCGCCATTAATTTTTGTAATTAGATCGTAAGTTACTGCTGTTACTGGTAAATCTGCGTTATCTGTAATCACAAGCTTCACTGAATTTGCATTATTGACATCAAAAGAAGCGGCCCCTGCAGATCCATCAACGATAATATTACCAACTGCAATATCATTATTCAACGTCAGACCGAGCGTAACATCACCTACTAACTTTGAAGCACCGCTTTGAAGAGTAATCGTACTCGGTCCAGCAAGGTTTATAGTCGATCCATTAAATGATGTAGTTCCACCTAACTTGATATTAGTTGTTGCCTGGATAGTTTGAGCCCCAACATTAATATTAGTTGCAAATAAATCTGCACCAACACTAGCAACTTGACTTGCGTTAGTTCCTATAAAGTCAATTAACTGGAAATTTTTAGCCGCAGCACCAATTGCTTTAGTGATACTTGCAGTATCATCAAATCTAGCGACACCCTGCCCAGGAGCAGCTGCTATTAGTACAGCATTAAGTACTACATTAGGACCACTGAAGTTTGCTATTGCGCCATTTTGTACAGTCAAACCAACACTTGACGAAACAATACCATTGAAAGTTATCGTTTTAGCAGCAGCTATATTTGCCTCTTTAGACCACATATTGCCAACTGTAAGCGTGTTATCAAAGTTAATTTTTCTCAGCTCAAATCCATCGCTACCTAAGTTATTCGCAACTGAATTAAAACCATTAAGAGTTACTGAACCAGTTTGATTTTTTAATGTTGTCACACTACCAAAGAAAACAGCATTGAAGGTCGCTAGATCATTAACTACATTACCCTGATCATTATTAATTACGATAGTGCCTAATGCATTACCAGCAGCACCGACAGCAGTGTCAAATTGTTGGCTCTGATTTTTACTCAAAGCAATGTTATGTATTCCATTTCCTGTTGAAGTAATCACCGTATTTTTGAATGTATCAACCCCAATGGCTTCAAACGTTGCAGTCATCTTGTCAGCACTTGAGAATACTAAATTAGTTGTTTTAAAATCAGCCTTAGTGAAAGTAATGTCTGCTCCGCCAATGTCAACAGTGTTAAGTTTTTTCGTAGTACCAATGGTTGAGTTAATTGCAGTTACTCCCGCTAACTTAGTTGTATTCTGGAATTTTACTGTACCTTGATTATCTGCTAATGCACCCTGGATATCCTCGGCTACAACTTCCTTCTGTAGGATTACAGTTGCTCCATTTGAAATGAAAATATTACCCGCATTACCACCACCGTCATTAGTCAAATTAACTTTTTCTTCAAAAGTAACAGTCTTATCAGCTCCAGTAACTTTAATCTGATTAAATTTATTGTTCGAACCAACTATAGCTCCAACAGTAGATGTTCCTTCAAATAATAACACACCTTTACCATCGCCACCAGTATTTCTGATACCACCATTTGCATCATTGGTAGTATACAAATCTATTCCATCTTGAATAGTTAGCGTCTTGCTTCCAGCATCTGTGAAAGTAATTGCTTTCATACGATTGTCTGTCGTTCCGAACGTACTTCCCGTTAGTAAGGTTAAGTCCTCACCGATTGCAAGCGTACCTTTATTAGCTGCGTGAGAGAAATTACCGATAAAGTACTTACCAGCATTTTTAAGGGTTAAAGTTGAGTCCGCCACGCCAATATTAATTTCCTTTATTGACATATTACCATTTTCTAAAGATATGTTCGCACCATTTGTTGCTTCCAATAATTTAAGCGAATTGTTAGCTACAAGAGCATCACCAATTTGACCTGTAAATGTTAAAGTTTTGCCAAGTCCAGCAATATTGGCTCTAATTGTACCAGTACCATTAGCATCCCCTTTTGTTGCAATAGTTTTATCAAAAGTGAAGTCCTCAGTTCCTATCAGTGCAAGCGTACCATCTTCCAGGAAGTTAATACCATTAGTAGTTTTAGCCGTGTTTACGCCTAAAGTTAATGTATTAGCAGTATTGAACCTGATTTGATCAATAACCTCAGCAGCGTTAGGATTTGCAATCACACCTTTACTAATTGAAGAGTCACCTTTAACAGAGATTATACCATTACCATTTGCCCCAGTCATGACTCCGCCATAAATAGCAGTGTTGTTATTAAGTTCTAGGATGTTGTTTTTACCACCGGCACCAGACAGAATCACACCCCCATTGGCAAATATGCTTTTTCCTTCCATTAATTTAGTAGTTATGGCTGCACCAGCATTGTCTATCGTTACTGTATCAAATGTATTGCCTGTAGCACCAATATTTGCATGGATTTCAAACCCATCTTGATTAATCTTAATTGCACCTTTTGTATCGGTTGTAGTTGTTACAGCATTTACATATAATTTTGTATTCGGGGTATTAAAAATTAAATTATGATTGCTTGTAAGCTGAAGCTCGCCAATTCTTTTAGCATCCGTACCAATTGTTCCAGTGAAAGTTCTATCTCCTCCACCTACAATAATCGTACCTTTACCATTAGTTTCTGTTGTAAAGTTAGTTATTAAGTCTAAAGCACCAGCGTTAGAGAATTGGACAATCGAAGCTGCATCTTTAAGATTAGTAGTTGTCGCTTTATAGACAGAGGTTGTACTAAAATTAACTTGACCAGCACCAATCTCAACCAGATTCACTACAGCACCATTACCAACTTTATCGATAGCCGCAGTTGCAGCTCCATCGAATGTAAGAATTCCTGTTCCGCCAGCATTATCGAGAGTCGCAGCAGTAATAGTTTTACCAGCTGTTACTTTCAACTTTGCACCAGCAGCCAAAGTAATTGCATTAGCAGTTGCGTTAGCGTCTAACGTTGCAGTCTTTCCACCTTTAATTTCCAATGTACCTAGTTTATTAGTTCCACCGATAACCCCTTTGAAGACTGTATCAGCGTTAACTTCCAAAGTACCTTCATTTACACCATTTCCATTAATAGTTGCAAATAGAGTAGCACTACCACCAAGAATAACTCTATCGCCCGCATTTTGAAAATTGATCGCACCAAGGCCAGAATAATCATTGGCAGCAGCGTTAAATGCCCAATCCTTAGGTACTGTTTTTGTGTTGGTATATGCGGCAACATTACTCGCTGCACCAGTAAGAGTAATTGTTACAACATTTGCAGCTCCAGTGTTAATTGTTAGAGAACCAGTATTACCCACCCCTTTAACGATTGAACCGATAGTAAATGCATTAGCATCGGCAGCATTCAAAGTTGCCACAACGTTTGTATTAACCGAGATACCAGCTAGGTTAATACCACCAGTAGCTGTATAAGTATGCGCATCTCTGAATGTTAGAGTTGATCCAGCTGCAACAGCTATAGGAGCCGGGACCAAAGCATTATCCAGATCTAAGTTAGCACCAGCTTGCGTTGCTGGTGTACCAAGCAACACCCTTGCAGTACCAGCCATTGCATTACTTGCTCCAGCGATCACTGCAAAAGCAGATGCTGTCGTTAATAGATTTTTAAGAAAATTTGATTTTTTAGCCATAAAGTTTTTCCTACGAATAAATTAATTGTATGATTAATTAAGTTTTGACTTTTCAAAAGCGCGTCACTTTTAAAGTAGTCAATTACGCATGCGATACTAACATCACTACCCATTAACTTATCAAGAATTAACTTATGATCATATGGGGATTTTAGGTGTCGTGATATATAAATCACAGTTTTTGTCTGGAACAGAACCCCAGTCGCAGTGTTTTTCTAGCGAAAATGGATTGCTGCCAAACTTACCAAACCTATAAAGTATCATAAAAGTTATTACTTGAAAGAATTTTTACAATGTGTATTATAAACTCCAAATATCAAATAAATCTATATTGAGGTCTAATTTCATGGCTAGAGTAACTGTTGAAGATTGCATTGAAGAAGTTCCTAATAGATTTGAACTAGTAGTTCTTACATCGGAAAGAGCGCGAAATATTTCATCTGGGGCTCCTTTAACAGTGGAACGCAATAACGACAAAAATCCAGTTATAGCCCTGAGGGAAATCGCTGCGGGCAACATCGATATAGAGAAATTAAGAGATTCTCAGATAGCTAATCTACAGAAAAATAATAAGCTCGACGATATTACTGATGAGAATCTATACGCCGAAAACCAAGAATCTGTTGTTCTCGAAGCGGATTATGCCGATTCATTAGAAGATACCAGCTTCTCTCCAGAAGAGGAAATTGGCTTTGAAGCCGACATTGATTTTGGCGACGACATTGATACATCAGAAGATAAATAAGTTATTTAAAGCCCCCTTACTGTCATATTTGACAAACGCCAGGCCGCCAGATCATTCACTGGAAGACTAAAGCTCGATATATCAGTTTTGTGTTGATTTGTTCCTAGCGCGAATTTTATTGCAAGAATTTATCAATCCCTACGCCCGCTCGAATCCACTGGCATAAGGGGCTAACTAAAAAAACTAAATCTACATTTTCATAGGGATAATAAAGGATACAAGGTATGTATTATATTAATCATCCCCAACTTTCAATGCTGCAATAAATGCCGATTGAGGAATTTCAACATTTCCTACATTACGCATTCTTTTCTTACCGGCTTTCTGCTTCTCCAAAAGCTTACGCTTCCTTGACACGTCACCACCATAGCATTTCGCCAGAACGTCCTTTCTCATCGCTTTGACATTTTCTCTTGCAATAATTTTACCGCCTATTGCAGCTTGAATTGCTATTTGAAATAATTGCCTTGGAATCAAATCTTTTAAACGATTGCAAAGCTCCCTACCCCTATATTCAGATCGAGACCTGTGAATTATAGTTGAAAGAGCGTCTACTGGCTCGCTATTGACTAAGATTGATAGCTTAACCAAGTCACTCTCTTCGTAACCGTCCATTTCCCAATCAAAGCTAGCATAACCTTTGGTGCAACTCTTTAATCGATCATAAAAGTCAAAAACAATCTCATTGAGCGGTAGTCTGTACTGCAGCATAATACGCCTTGAAATATATTTCATATCAAGTTGAGTACCTCTTTTGTCAGTGCACAAAGCCAAAACCGATCCAAGATACTCTTCTGGCACCATTATTGTTGCTTTAATCCATGGCTCCATCATCGATTCTATCGATTGAGGATCTGGGAAGTCAGCTGGATTATGAACTTCTAGTTCTTTTCCGCCTCTAATATTAATTTTATATATAACACTTGGAGCCGTGGTAATGAGGTCTAGATCAAATTCACGATCGAGCCTTTCTTGAACGATTTCTAAATGTAGGAGACCAAGAAAACCGCATCTGAAACCGAAACCTAAGGCAGTAGAGCTTTCTGTTTCAAATTTTAAACTCGAGTCATTTAAACTTAATTTCTCCAGGGAATCTTTGAGAATCTCAAACTCTGATGCATCGGACGGATAAAGACCACAAAACACCACCGGTAAACTTGGTTTAAATCCAGCTAGTGGAGAAATTTCCAGTTTGCTATCCTCGACAATCGTGTCACCAACTTTACAATCGGAAACTTGCTTTATAGAGGCGGTCAAAAATCCAATCTGCCCATCTTCCAGAGCATCGCATAGAACTTTTTTGGGAGTAAAATAACCAACATTATCAGCATTGTATACTTTTTGAGTTGATAACATTTTAATTTTCATTCCCTTTTTCAAAGTACCTTGAAAAATGCGAACTAAGATCACTACACCAAGGTATTTATCGTACCAACTATCTACCAACAGCGCTTTTAAAGGCAAAACATCGTTCTGATCATCTTTAGGAGCCGGCAACCGATGAACTACCGCCTCTAGCACATCTTGAATACCGATGCCGCTTTTTGCTGAGATCATCAGAGCGTCACTTGCATCGATACCAATCATGTCTTCTATTTGTTGTCTGACCATCTCTGGTTCAGCCGCGGGCAAATCGATTTTATTTAAAACTGGAATAATTTCATGATTATTATCTATTGCTTGATATACATTCGCTAAAGTTTGCGCCTCAACACCTTGACTTGCATCGACTATAAGCAAAGAGCCCTCGCAAGCAGCTAGCGATCGACTTACTTCATAAGAAAAATCAACATGGCCTGGCGTGTCCATTAAATTAAGGATATAGGTGTTACCATCCTTAGCTTTATATTCAAGTCGCACTGTTTGCGCTTTTATCGTGATCCCTCTTTCCCTTTCAATATCCATTGAATCAAGGACTTGCTGACTCATCTCACGTTGTTCAAGACCACCGCAATATTCGATTAATCGATCAGCTAAAGTTGACTTTCCATGATCAATATGGGCAATTATAGAAAAATTTCGGATAAATTTCTTTTCAGTCATTATTGTATGCACTATTATTCTCAAAATACGCAGGCCAGTATATAGTAAAATATTCTCTTAAGGTAGTAAAAATGCGCGCAGAATTAGAAAACTTGAAAAACAAAATTGAAGACTCCCTTGCTTTAATTAAGAGGTCTCTTTGACCCAGATGGCACAAGAAAAAAACTAGATGAGCTAGAGAAACTTTCCCTCGATCCTAATTTATGGAACGATCAAAAAAAGGCAAGCGCTGCTTTAAAAGAAAAGAGATTGCTTGAAAAAACATTAGAATCCTATGATTACATAAACGATGGCCTCCGTGAAAATGTAGAGCTAGCTCAGATGGCAGAAGAAGAAAATGATGAAGATATCATATCTCACGTCCAATCCGAATTAATTAAGATTCAGCTTATTTCTGCAAAGCTAGAAACAGAATGCTTGTTTTCTGGAGAAGCGGATGGAAATAATTGCTTCTTAGAAATAAATGCTGGAGCTGGTGGAACAGAAAGCCACGATTGGGCGAATATAATGATGCGCATGTATCTAAGATTTGGAGAAAGAATGGGTTTTAACACTGAAATCATTAACATTATTTCAGGGGAAGAAGCTGGCATCAAATCATGTTGTATTAAATTTAAGGGCGATATGGCATATGGTTGGCTTAAGTCTGAATCTGGCGTGCATAGGCTAGTTAGGATATCTCCTTTTAATGCAGCCGGAAAAAGAATGACAAGTTTTGCTTCATGCTGGGTTTATCCTGAAGTTGACGAAAGCATCGACATTGTTATAGAAGAAAAAGATCTGCGTATAGATACATACAGATCTTCTGGGGCCGGTGGGCAACACGTAAATACTACTGACTCAGCAGTACGCATAACGCACCTTCCAACAAATATTGCCGTCCAATGTCAGAATGATCGTTCTCAGCATCGTAATAAGGCAGAAGCGATGCAAATGCTCAAAGCTAGGTTATTTGAACTTGAGTTACAAAAAAAGAATGAAGAAGTAAATAAACAAAACGCTGCAAAAACTGATAATGGCTGGGGGCACCAAATTAGATCATATGTGCTGCAACCATATCAAATGGTCAAAGATTTAAGAACAAGTTACGAAACAAGCGATGCTGCTGGTGTATTAGACGGTAATTTAGAAAAATTTGTCTCTAGTGCCCTGGCTGCAAATGTAAGCAAACGCAATTAATGTTAATGGGGGGCAAGTTATGAGTAAAATAAAACTCAAAAGTCAACAAGGAAAAAAGATTGGAATCTTCGGACTGGGATTAACTGGATGCTCCGCTTTTTCTGCTCTAGATGAAATTGCACAAACTATACTTTGTTGGGATGATTCCCAAGTAAATCGCGATAAATTTATCTCTCAATTTGGCTCCTCGCCACTAATGGACATTACTGAGAAAGCGTGGCAATCTCTTGATAAAATTATAATCAGCCCCGGAGTTCCCCCGGGGCATGGGATTTATTCGTTAATAAAGCAGCATAACATATTGATATCCTCAGATATAGAATTATTTATTGAAGAAAATCCTAAATCAAAAATAATCGCAATAACTGGAACAAATGGTAAAAGTACTACCACGGCGCTCATCGGTCATATTTTACACGAATCTGGCCTTGATTACCATTTTGGTGGCAACATAGGTCTGCCCGTTCTTATGCTTCCACAAAAAGCTGAAGGTTATGTTTTAGAATTATCTTCATTTCAAATTGATTTACTACATAATTTTAATCCATTTATCTCCATTCTACTTAATATTACTGAAGATCATTTGGATAGATATGGGACTTTTGAGGAATACAGCAAATCGAAATTTAGAGCTTTTGAAGGCGATGGAATAAAAATTATCGGGATAGACAGCGATAAATCACAAGAATTTTATAAGAGCCTTAGGAGAAAGGGCGAAAGAAAATTAATTCCTATCACTACCAACTCAAGCGACGAAGGGGTTAGTTGCAATGCTAGAAAATTGACTGATACCTTCTTTAATCACGATTCTTACGCCATTCCAGAACTACGCTATCTCAGCGGAAAACATAACCAAGAAAATATAGCTGCTTCATTTGCAGCCTGCAGAGTATTGGGTGTAGCTCCATTAGAAATTATTAAACACATCTCTAGTTTTACCGGGCTTAAGCACAGAATGCAATATCTAGGTACTAAAAATAATATTAGTTTTTACAACGATAGCAAAGCAACTAATGCAACTTCTGCTGCTTGCTCACTAATCTCACTTAGTAATATATTTTGGCTTGCTGGTGGTATTTTTAAAGAAAAATCACTATCGCCAATTGATTTTGCCCTTAAAAACGTGACAAAAGCCTATTTATTCGGTAAGGATAAGTTATTATTCGCAAAATATCTTGAAAATAAAGTTGAATATAGGATATGCATGAATATGAGCGAAGCATTTGAATATGCAGTAAAAGAAGCTCAAATGATAAAAGAAAACTCAAATATTTTGCTCGCTCCCGCATGCGCATCATATGATCAGTTTAAAAATTTTGAAGATAGGGGCAACCAGTTTATAGAATTATATGATACTACTAAGTAACCTGATAAAACAATGGTGGCGAACAATTGATCAGCAAGCGGTTATTGCCTATGGTATATTAATTGCTTTTAGCTTTATGTTGGTAACCACTACTAGCTCCGCAGTGGCTGGCAAGATAGGCCTTGTTGACAATTATTTTTCTTCAAGACAGATATTGCATTTGCTAGTTGGAGCTATTTTTATGGTAGCTTTTTCCTCTTTGGATAAGAAATGGATAAAAAGAGTAGCTATTATTGGCTTCTTGTTTAGCATAATGATGCTAATACTCGTCAAATTTTATGGTTACGAAGTAAAAGGAGCCACTAGATGGATCCGGATAGCAGGTTTTTCATACCAGCCATCAGAGTTTTTAAAACCATTTTTTGCCGTTGTCACTGGATGGATACTTTCGTTAAAGTATCAAGAAGGTTTTCCGAGTTTTCAAGTATGCATCTTACTATATGCGCTAGTAGCCCTTTTGATATTAATCCAACCTGATGTAGGAATGCTGATCTTAATCACAGCAGTATTTTCTACTCAATTATTTGTCGCTGGGTTTCCTATTATCTGGATTATGGTAGCACTCTTGGGGGGATTTTTTGGCATTGTCTCAGCCTATTTTCTTCTACCTCACGTCGCAAGTAGAATAAATAGTTTTCTAGATCCAGTGAGCAATGAAAATTATCAAATAAGCAAGTCTATACTAGCATTTGAAGAAGGTGGTTTATATGGAAGAGGACCAGGCGAAGGGTCTGTAAAGCAGCATTTGCCAGACTCTCATACTGATTTTATTTTTGCAGTAGCTGGCGAAGAGTTTGGAGCAATAATATGCATAATGATTATTGCAGTTTTTGCCTTCATTGTTCTTCGTAGTCTAGCTAGAATAAACAATGAGCAGGATAAATTTATTCAATTAGCTAGCGTTGGTATTATCGCTCAATTTGGATTGCAAGCAGTCATTAACATGGGGGTTACTCTGAATCTACTACCTACAAAAGGCATGACCCTACCCTTTATAAGCTATGGAGGATCATCAACACTTGCTATAGGAATTGCGGTGGGAATGCTGCTCGGATTAACGAAGCATAAAACTTCGCTTGTGAAATATAAAAATAGCGATCTTTAAATGAATAATAAAACTACTCAATCCACAACAGAGCCAGTTCTTCATAAAAAAAAATCTATAGTGCTAGCTGCTGGCGGTACTGGAGGACATTTATTCCCTGCCCTTGCTCTTGCTGAAGAGTTTGAGAATGCTGCTATTGATATTTATTTGATCACCGACCTAAGATGCAAGAAATATCTTGCCCCCAGCCTAAAAATCAAACCTCACATATTCGATTTCCACCTTAAAATGACTGGTCTTTCAAATAAACTAATTTCTCTATGGCGCCTATCTAACGTATGCATCAAAACATTATTGCTAATTGGTAGACTTAAACCAGATATAATTATTGGCTTCGGAGGATATACGAGCTTTCCTTCATTACTAGCCGCAAAAGTTCTACGAATTCCTTTTATCGTGCAAGAACAAAATTGCTTTTTGGGCAAAAGTAACCGTTTATTTGCTAAGTCAGCTAGAATCATTGCTTTATCTTACAAAGAAACAAGTAACGTCAGCATTTACGATAAAAGAAAAATAGTTATTACAGGAGACTTGGTCAGGTCTTCTATAAGGAATTTGCCTATAAAAAATAATTTTGATAATGAAGAGTTTCGGCTTTTTATTTTTGGAGGAAGTCAGGGCGCAAAAGTTTTTTCTCAAATTATTCCTGAAGCTATAACGCAGCTGCTAAAGTTAAATCCAAGCTTAAAAATTTATATCACTCAACAAGTAAGCGAAGATGATCAAAAAGAACTTTCTACAATCTACGGCCAATTGGGGCTAAAATACGTTTTATCTCCATTCTTTCACAATATGGCAGAAATTTATTCTCAAACTGATCTGGTCATATCAAGATCAGGTGCAAGCACAGTGGCTGAATTGGTCAATGCTGGCGTTCCAGCCATTTTTATTCCATTCCCCTACGCAATGGAAGATCATCAATATTTCAACGCAAAGGCGATAGAAAACAGCAAAGCAGGATGGTGTTTTAGACAAGAAGACGTAACAGCCCAGATTTTAGCTCAAAAAATTTATGAACTAGTTGCTAATAGAACCATGCTCAAAGAAGCCTCAAAGAACTTGTTAGATCGAAGGAATAATGGGGCCAAGTATCTAGCAGACACAGTTCTTAAAATAATTGGGTAAACTAGCCTTTCTAAGTTGCAACCGAATTGATATTTGTTGTATAAATATGATCTGAATACTTAAAAAATTAGGCTAGCTTATGCTAAAAAAGATAATTATTTTTTCTACATTAGCCATGTTTCTTTCTGCATGCGTAACCGGCCCAGAAGGTTATTTAAAACGCTCTGCCAACAATAAAATCATTGATCGCAAAGGCTTTAAGGGTGGGAAACGCGCTCCTCTGTATAATAAAAAATATATATCTCAAGCTAAAAAAAACGTAGTCACTGGGGAGTATGAATACGATGAATTTAATGATTTAGACGATGATAATTCCGAAGAAGAGAATACTTCGAAAGATAATATAGCAATGTATAAGGCTATGATAGATCACGATTTATCTCAAGATAGAAAAAATAAGAAGGATTCCAAATGGAGTAAAAACAAAAATTCTTATCCTTCCCTTAGAAAATCAAGCCACAGACTGAACGACGATGATGAGGATATGCAAAACATGGAGTTAAGAGAAGAACTTAATCAGATAAAATCCATGTTACATGACACAAAAAGGGAAATGGCGAATAACAGGTGTCCTGCTATGGTACAAAATGAAAAAAGCCAACACCAGCCTACTAATGCTTCTGTGCAATCAAATCAACCAAAAAAAGATGCTTCATCTTCTCCTAAAAAGAAGTCGCGCCAGGTGGATGACAATCATACAAAACCTACTATAATCGAGCCTATCGAATCTTTATAGTATAATCTTCAAGCTATAAAGTACAGGAGGCTGAATTCTTACAATAAAATTCTTCATGCAAAGTAACGTCACACGTGTACCGTGGCCAAATCTAGGTTCAGGATATCTAAACTAGTACACGCTTTGCAAATACCAACAAACGAAAAGCTTTGCACCCCATAATTCAAGTGCTCTTACTATTAGGCTTTATGCCAGCTTACTTTCAACCCCAGCTTACTTTAACTATTTAAATATTATTTATTTTATTGACATACTCATTAATTACTGTTATTAACTGATATCGTTATATTAAATAACATATATAAATAAAAGGTTTTTATGAAAGTTACAATTAATGCAGGAGCTCATGTAGTGATAGCTCCTGGTGCAAACTTAGTTAATCTAGAACAAATGACAATTCACCCTGGTGGATCTATTACTATTAATAACCAGGTTATACAAAACAATACTTTATACCCTATTATCAAGAATTTCAACATGCCAGTTGGCTGCAAACCAATCGTTTTTGATAAGCCATTTAATGACTATGATGATCATGATGGAAGTGCTCCACTAATGGGAATTACTGACCTACCGTTAGTCGAAGCTTACTAATTACTCAATCTCTTCCTGTGGTATATAAAATATCTATTTTGTATACCACAGTCGCTAATACCCTACTCTACTTTTTCACGTAGCTTCCTGGAGCTAGTTCGATAAATTTTAGCTTATCATAATCAATGGATTTTGCTAGTGTTCCACTATATCCAGTTAACCATTTTTTCCAACCATTCCACCACGACCCTTGCTTAGATTTAGCCGATTGTTGCCAAACTTTTGAATCCCTATCAATATTTTCGCCTATAATGTAAGAATATTTTTTATTATTTGCTGGATTAACCACACCAGCCACATGGCCAGCATCAGTTAAGCAGAAAGTTTTATGACCAGATAGTAATTTATAACCATCATACACTGCATTCCAAAGAGCAATATGGTCGCCTTTTGCAGCTAGGGAGAATGAAGGGATATCGATTCCAGAAATATCGATCTTAGTATTTAACATTTCCAGGCTATTTGGCTGCATAAGCTTATTATCAATATACATATTTTTTAAATAATAAATGTACATCTTTGCCGGAAGGTTTGTAGAGTCAGAATTCCAATACAAAATATCAAAGGCCGCTGGCGCCTTACCTAATAAATAATTATTTACAAAGAAAGACCATACTAGGTCATTAGCACGAATTAAACTAAAACTATTAGATAAATATTTGCCATCTAAATAACCCTTTTTATTTACATCTTGCTCAATCATTGGCAATGTATGCTTGTTCACTAATGCGCCAACTTCACCAGGATTAGAAAAATCTATCAGCGTAGTTAAAAACGTAGCACTAGTTATTGTATCATCTTTTTTACTCCTTAAATAACTCAAAGCAATAGTAAGTAATGTCCCACCAATACAATACCCAAGCGCATTGATCTTATTAAACCCAAGTTTTTTAATTTCATTTATTGCATCAAGCACTCCTTCTTTCAAGTAATCTTCAAAATCCTTGTGAGCAAGCTTTTTCTTTGGATTAATCCAAGAAATTAAGAACACTTGAAAATTATTATCAACTAACCACTTAATTAGCGAATTATTTTCCGAGAGATCAAGTATGTAATATTTATTTATCCATGGTGGAATAACAAGTAATGGAATTGCATGAGTTTTTTCTTTTGGTTGGTAACAAATCAGCTGCATAAGGTCATTTTGATATATTATCTTCCCTTTTGTTGCTGCTATATCCTTACCAATTTTGAAATATGATTTATCAGTAGTTGATACATTGAATAAATCCTTAGATTTCTTTACATCTTCAAGAAAATTTTCCATACCTTTGACAATATTTTCCAGGCCACTTTCGAGAGATTCTTTTATCACTACAGGATTACTAAATGCAAAATTTGTTGGAGAGACTGCATCAATAAACTGCCTAGCAGAGAATTGGATATATCTCTTACTATCTTCATCAAGATCATACTGATCAACACTTTTCTGTATCCAATCTGAGGTAATTAAATAATATTGTTTTATAAAATCAAAATAAATATTTTGATTCCACTCTGGGTTCTTAAATCTTCTATCAATTAGCTTTTCTTCAGTCGCAGGTTTATCTTTTTCTTTGCCGATAAATTTGCTAACCGAATCAGCAATTAGTTTTTGAAAATTCTGTACATATTCTAGATTTAAATCAGTGAATTTCTCTGGATGTTCAATAATTTGTTCAAATACTTTAGACGTGGCCTCCTGGTATTTTTCATTAATGGAGTACTTCAAAGGGGCTACAAAATTCTTATTATTTAAAATATGAGTAAGAATTTCCTGATAATAAACCCCAACTTTTTGACAATTCTCTAAGAGCTCATCACTAGTGATTTTATGCATAGATTAAATTTCACTCCTTCTTGACTGATCCCACAATCAATCTTAATTTTTTATTGTGACAATCTATATTTTCTAAAAAGATAGACATAATAAATCAATAGACTGAACAACACAAAACAAATAGAAATTAGAAACCCATTTTCACCCAATGTATCTTCAGCAGTATCGATCGTTATATAACCACAATAATAGCCAGAACAACATCCTAATAAGTATAAGGAAATAGATGTAACAAGGTTCATTTCATCAAATTTTTTGGTTATCACAAATAAATTACCTACAGCAATTATTGAAAGCACTAAACCAAGTACAAACCAACCAATCAACCCTAAAATTTTATACTCTGCCCAATATTTCATGGTAACAAACAAAATAAATGCTAACCCTACAGAGCCTATATTGACCATGTGAATATTTACTTTTTTTATGTATAATATCAGTAAACTAACAATAAAAACTATCAACGCGATCATATAACGCCGAATACTACTGTCGACAATAGTAAATAATTGGTCTGTGATTGAATAAATATCATAGCCATCAATTACGACCATAAGTATATAAAACAAAGAAAACCCAGAAATGATTTCTAGTTCCATATTTCTTACAACACCAGAAAAATTATAATCAGTTGTTTTTATTTTCTTCTTAAAAATTGGATAACTAAAATTAATTAAAACAAGAGCTCCTATCAAAATTACGTTAGCCATTACCACCCCTTTTACCCCGGGGCTTGTGATGATAAAAAATTTAATCTCATTGAGAAAAATAGCTATGCTACTAGCCAAGCAAGTACAAATTAGCGTGAAGTCACTACCAAGATCAGTGTCACAAATAATGTACAAAAAAATCGTACTACCTACTACCGTATAACTTGCAGAATATAAAGCAAAATAAAAGAAGTTTGTTTGACTAGTAATGTCAGCGGAGCTAATGACCATAATGCTAAGAAAATACAAAATAGCTCCCAATATCATACCTACATTCAAAGAAAAGACTGTAGAGAACATAAGTAAAAAAATTGCCCCCGCAACATATCCTAAGATCTTATAATATTCTATTTGGTCATATTCGGTAAAAGATATTTCATAATTACTCAGTTGTGACGTTAAAAATGTTTCATTTGTAGAGAGTATCACGAAATATACAACAACACAGGAAAAGTAAGTAAAAAAAGCATGCATCCTATTGTTCTTTGTCATAAATATTGTTTGCTAATCACCTATTGTTGGTATATAAATTTTACTAGTCAAGGGCAACAGATTTGCATCGTCTCCAATTAAGTAGGAAAAATATTTAGTTGCAACTAATGAGCGTAAATCTAATAGCAGAATAAATAAAGCGAATGAATATGATTGATGTGTAATTTCTCGTTTTACGATGTATGTTTGCCTGACTTTAAAGTAAATAAATATATTTATATGAGAAGGTATGAGCAAAAAAATAATAGTCGACGCAAATTTCCTGTCAGAAACACGGGTGGTTTTGCTGGACAAAAACAACAATATTGAGAATTTAGAATTTAGTTCAACTAATAAAAAACAAATTAAAGGAAATATCTATCTAGCAAAAATAACCAGAATAGAGCCCTCACTTCAAGCAGCTTTCGTGGATTATGGTAACGAAAAAGGTGCGTTTTTGCCCTTTAGCGAGATACATCCAGACTACTATCAAACTTTATCCACTGATAAGAAAACCAATACTCTAGCTGGTAATGAGTTAAGTTCTGCCGAAATTACGTCTGAAGATTTGGCCGAAAAAAGTGCTAACACAAAATTCCATGAACTAATTGATAGTGATGATGTTGATATCAGTACTATTGAAAAAATGATCGATGAAAAACTTCAATCAGATTTTAATATCGATGCTGAAGATGATGAAATTGAGAGCATTTCTAGAGATAACGAAGAATTTCAGCATAGAAATTACAAGATTCAAGAAGTACTAAAGAAAGGGCAAATATTACTTATCCAAGCTACAAAAGAAGAACGTGGTAATAAAGGTGCGTCAATGACAACTTTTATCTCTCTTGCTGGTAAATATTGCGTTCTAATGCCTAATAAACCATCGCAAAATGGTATTTCAAGAAAAATTTCTAATGCTGAAGAGCGGAAAAGATTAAAAAAGATTATCAATGATTTAGTTTCAAAAACAGAGAACAAATCTTTTAGTGTTATCGCTAGAACAGCTGGCGCAGGTCATACAACTTTAGAAATAAAGAAAGATTATGATTATTTAGCCAAGCTATGGAATAAAATTCGCGAAACAACTCTGCAGTCACAAGCTCCTTGCTTTATTCATCAAGAAGATGGAATAATTCTGAAAACCATCCGTGATATGTTTGATCGCAATGTAAAAGAAATTATTGTTCAAGGAAAGCAAGCCTATACTTCTTGTATAAAATTCATGAACGATATTCTTCCTCACGAAGTAAAAAGTGTAAAAGAATATAAAAGTAAGACCCCCATATTTACCAAATTTGGGATAGAAGATCAATTAATAAAGCTTTATCAACCCGTCGTGTATTTACCATCGGGTGGTTATATAGTAATAAACCCAACAGAAGCCTTAGTTTCAATTGACGTTAATTCGGGTAAATCCACTAGTGAACGTAATGTAGAAGAAATGGCACTAAAGACTAACCTTGAGGCTGCAAAAGAGATTTCTCGGCAGGCGAGGCTTAGAGATTTGTCTGGGTTACTAATAATTGATTTTATTGACTTAAATGACAATAAAAATAAGAAGATCTTAGAACGATCACTCTGGGAGTACTTTAGTAAAGATAAAGCTAGAATCCAAACATCTCACATCAGCTCTTTCGGGCTACTAGAAATGTCAAGACAGCGCCTGAGACCATCATTTTTAGAAATGAACTCTAACATCTGCCCTCATTGCAGTGGAAAAGGTGTAGTCAGAGCGGATGAATCAAATGCTATGCTGATACTTAGAACTATCGAGAATGAAATTTTTAATAGCTCTTATGATGTTGTAAATGTCTTTGGCATTGCCTCCTCAGTAATTTATTTGCTAAATAATAAGCGGGCAGAAATTTCTTTTGTTGAAAATAAATATAATATCAAGCTAAATTTCTGTATTGACAAAGATGCAACTTCTGACAGTTATTCAATAGAAAAGATAAAGCTTTCAGATAAATATAAATCTTTAGACTTAGATGATGCACCTGTTCTACAAGATACATCAGAAATATATAATGAATTCTCTGATAACAATAAGTCTATGCAAAGCAAGTCTAAACAGAAAATAGAAAGAATTTCGAATGTTTCTACTAGCACTAAAACTGAAGTAAAAGCAGAAGACCCAGAAATAGCAAATGAAGATCAACCAGACGCTCAAGAAAAGACTGCAACAAAAAAACGTAGGCAAAATCGTAATAGAAAAAGAATTGCTAAAAAATCAAACGCACAAAGCACAAATAACAGTAGTACCGCCTCAACACCAGAACAACCTAGTGATAACACTAGTCCTGTAATTAAAGATTCGGTTGAAAAAACTGTAAATTAATATAAATAGCGGGAATAAGATGCAAATTTTTCATTCTATTCTAGTAGTTGCTACACTATTCCTGCTGACCTCTTGCGGCTTCAAGCCAATTTATAAAACAACAAATAGCAAGAGTTATGAATTCTTACAAGCAATAGAGCTAACTCAACCATCTACAATAGAAGGAGCGGAATTTTATAATCAACTTAAGAACATTATCCCGCCCTCTTTAGTAGCAAAGTATATTCTAGAGACTAAGTTAAGTTTTTCTCAAGATTTTAGTATAATAGAGAAAAACTCCGATGCCCTTAGAGAGATCATTACATTAAAAGTTTCTTATGTATTAAAAGAAAAGATAAGTGATAGAATTATTACATCAGGGAATTTCATACGATTATCCTCGTACAATACAAGCTTTTCTACATATACAAATTTAACCCAAAATCAACAATCTCTTATGCATTTAGCGATAATATCAGCCGAAGAAGTTGGAAATAGAATTATTCTTTATATTGAAAATAGTAAAAAATGAAATTCTTTACAAGTGCATTAGCCGAGCTAATTCGACAAATTGAAAGTGGAGAAATTAAAGCGCTAGTAATGCATGGGCCAAACCAAGGTTTTATTTCATCTTTTTTATCTATGATAGAAAAGAAGCTCTCATTAGCTGTATCCAATTATTCTGCAAAAGACCTCTCACCTAGTAAACTAGCCATGGTAGCAAACAGCAAAAATTTTTTTGCTCAAAAGGAAATCATTAAAGTTACCAACATCTCCAATACTATCACCAAGGAAATGAAAGAACTCTTATCAACAGGTGATTTTTACCACTTCGTGTGCTTCATTGCTCCAGACTCACTGCCCGCAAGCGGTTTACGCAAGTTCTTTGAAGAACAAAAGCATTTGGCAATTCTAGCTTGTTATTTCGATAATGAGCAAACCATAGCAAAGCTAATTCTGGAACAATGCAGACATAGACAAAAACAAATAGATGAAGAGGCTCTATTCTATCTTAAGTCCCATTTGAAAGGTGATCATCAAATAATAAAATCTGAGTTAGAGAAACTTTTTCATTATACACATGACAAAGTAACTATTACCAAAGAAGATATACTTCTATCCTTAAGTCAGGATTTTGTAGCTAGCGGCGATGATATGTGCGTGTATTTTAGTAAAAAAGAGCCTTTAAAGCTCCTGAAAGAAATTAACAAGCTAAAACAACAAGGCATAAATGAGGTGCTCATGATTAGAGCATTACTGAGATATTTTTTCAATGTGTACTCGGTAACATCAAGAGTTGAAGATGGTGAAAATATAGATAAAGCTATTAAATCTATATCTCCTCCTATTTTTTTTAAATATGTTGACGACTTTAAACAAGTAGTGCGTATATACAGCTCAACTGATGCTCTTAAGTATATAAATACTCTCCAAAACGCTGAGATTAATTATAAACAAAACCCAAGTGGCTTTGATTTATTCTCTGTTTATACAATATTGCAAGAAGAAAGTGCTTTATAAAATAAAATTCCTTTATTAGCATTTGTTTAAATTACTATTTAGTATCTACCCAAGAAATGTTTCCATCTTTTCTATAGTAAACCACATTAACTCTTCCTGTTTTTACATTCTCAAACAACAAAGCTGGTAGATTTTCTAGATCCATTTTCATGACAGCCTCTCCTACAGAAAGAGATAAAATCTTAGCTGGTTTTTCAGCCACTATCGCAGGGTTATCAACATTAAATTCTTCTTCAACTGAATGCTCAGAAGAAATTATATATTTTACTGCTTCGGAATTTATTTCAGAAACTTTTACACGATTACTATGACTATTTAATTTGGACTTATAACGCCTAAGCTGTTTTTCAAGCTTAGTAAGTGCAATATCGAACGAATTATATATTTCATCAGCAGCACAATTACTTTTCATAATCATGTGCCTTCCTGAGCCTTCATTAACCACTATATCACAAGCAAATTCACGACCTTGTTTAGAAAAATGTACATGTCCACTTTGAACTTCTATAGAGTATTTTTTTACTACAGCAGATATTCTTTCAATTACATATTCCTGAATTGAACTACCAATAGAAATGTGTTGTCCTGATACTTGTATATGCATAATTTATCTCCAATTGTAATTCAATATAATAAAGCCGCTCTTAACTTAAGTAGTATATACCTAAAAGAAATTCAAGGATAGAAATAAAAGCCGCCTCGCTGTTTGATTTACTATGTGATTATTTAACCAGCGATTATTTTAAAAAATTAATATTAAGCTACTTTTAGTTCATTAGATTTATTATTTAAATAGTTTAATCTAATAATTTTTTTAGCTACTTTAATAACGTAACCTGGTTCAATGTCAGCTCTAAAACAAGCTTCCTGAAAATCTTTAGATCCTCCAAAAAGCCAAGATTTAGCATCTAACTCTACTTTCTTTGCACAAGTGTCTTCAGATTTATTTGAAGCATCTATAATTGCTTGTAGTATTATTGACTTATATAATCTTACTTCTGGATTTAAATTATAATCTTTCATTCTTTCAAATGGGGCTTGAAACTTTACTACATTATACTTGTTCATTTTATCCTACCTCTTTAAAAAATTTTTCCTACAGCTAAAATATTACTAAAATACAACCTAAGGCTTAATATAATAATTTTTTTCCTAGTGCCTAAGTAAATACTGCAACTAAATGTTATTTTTTTTAATACTACCAATATCAGTAACTTATTGCCTTGCATTGTATAAAGTTGATGAATTTATATTGAGATGTTACAAAATCTTAGTTGCTGTTTGTTAATAATTAGAACGGTTGATAAATTAAGGGTTTTATCTCTAAATTAATGTCTAATTTTCCTAATTTAGGCTTTTAAAAGCATCAAAGATTAACTGATGCTTCGCTTTTGCACCTTAGAATAGTATTTTATGGTACATCGATGGTTAGCAAAAGGTTGTGTCGTATTAAGCGGTATTTTCGCTTGTATTTAGAAGTAAAATTACAACCTTAGGTTAAAAAAACTTGATATAAGACCGTAGGTATTTTACTATGATTTATGGACTTGCAGCAAAATGCATAACTTTGTGGAAGTTACTATAAAAATAATTAAACTAAAAATCAGAGGTAATTATCATGGCATCTCACTTACCAAATATCAAATCAAGATTTGAACCTACGAATAAAAAATATTATGATATAGATAGATTCTTCGATGGCCTTTTTAACAATTTAAGTATCTCGCCCTCTTCGGCACATCGACAAGACACAATCCTATCACCGCGAATTGATATAACCGAAACAAGTAATGAATATCATATAGATATAGAGTTACCAGGCTTTACTCAGGCTGACATAGAAGTTAGAATTGACGATAATATTTTGACTATAAAAACTAAAAGAGGAGAAGCTTTGCAACAAGAAGAAAGAGATTATCATGTGCGTGAGAGATATTATGGCTCGATGCAACGCTCCATTATGTTACCTAGTAATGTCAATTCAGATAATATAAGTGCTAAGTTTAAAAATGGTATTTTGTACATAAAAATACCAAAACAGGACAAAGAAACTTCTAGAAGAATTGAGATAAAAAACTAGGATTATTTTACAAAATTATGCAACCATATCCCTCTTTCAAAATGCGTTAATTGCTTATAAAGTCTGCGTTTTCAAAGAGGTAGTAGGAGAAAGCCTTAGGTAGTTCTACGCCTACTAGGGTTGTTAGGTCTGTTATTATTGTACCTTACTTTATTCGGCTCTTTTTTAACATAGGCCTGAGAGCATTGGTAAGAAACAATAGTAATGCACGAAAAGCCGAATAAAGCAAATAACGCTCCAATTAATGCGCTTCCCAAAGTAACTAGTATAATCGCTCCCAGAGATATAATCGCTACAAGAATCAAGCCAAACATTTTACCCAATTTGGCAGCTCTGTCCTGCCGCTCTATTTCCAAAAGATCCCTAGAGTGCCTATGATTTTGCTCGAGCTGAGCCATGTCCAACAATTTCTGTAATGTCCCAGGATAAAGCTCTTCATACTGCTCTATCATTTCAATAGGAGGGAGTACATGCCTATATTTCTTACGGATGAGGTTAGCATCGCTTTGATGAAAATTTATAACTTTACTATATCCCTTGTTTAAGCGATTATTATCAAAAAATTTTTTACTTTCTTTCATGGTCAATCTTCATCTTTTCATATGAACTACTAATGTCTTGGCTAATTTGGATAAAGTACTCTGAAATATCAACCGTGCTAATGGATTTTGTGGAGACTTGTCCCAACCTAAACACACTCAAAAACCCCGATAAAAAATGCTTCAACATTAGTAAATTCTGTTATCAATTTTCAATAATATTAGAATCCGGAATGACCGGTTCGCCCCTAAAATTTACTGCATTATTAAAAGAATAGCAACAAGTTCTATAGTTTTTATCGCACCCAGGAATTAAAGTGATTAATTTATGGTTTCTAAAATCAAACTCTGTGTCTATATCAACTTCAATATTATTTCCGCGGTGGGATAATATTTTGAACTCATATTCATTACCATCCTGACCAACTACTAGCAATGTACCATTCTTAAAATATCCATTATTAAATCCTTCGAGGATACAACTAAGCACATTACCTGCAAAATCAGTAATTTCAGTTTTTATAGCATATTCTTCTATTGATACTTTACACCTACTATCGCCCAAATTTGCTCTACATGTTTTACTGAACATTTGCAAAAGTGACTGATTATATTTAGCCACTTCTGACTCGCATAACATTTCAAACTCTAAATCTTTACTTATATATTGTATACAAAAATAACTTATAAAATGCACAAGATTCCCAGAGTCTAAATAAGATATTTTAACTAATGCTCCTGCTAAATTATCTCGCTTTTCAATACCATATTGCTCAAAAACTCCACTTATGTGAACTTGATTCTGAGCAGACTCATTAAAATGAGCAGACACGAGATTTAATCCGGAATTTGGTACGTAATCAATATTGTCTATTCTATAAGGAGCTGATGATGAGGTCAGATAAAAATTTTTACCATTTTTACATTTTATATCGAACATATAAATCAGATCTTCATTTATGCTCATTCTAATACCTCAATCAATTCTGCCTTATCTAAACTTATTGTTCCATCTTGATTAAAACTATACTCGAGATTATCATTAACAAATCGTACCGGTACATCAAATTCAAAACTAGCGACCAACTCCCCGTAAGTTGGAATTGCCTTGGGAAGTTGTATAATACCTGTATAGGGATCTATATGCTGTGGCACAATTTCTTCATTATTTAGCCAAAGTTTTAAAGTATTAATTTTAGGTTTTGTTATATTGCGCAAGTAAGGAGCAAAATCATCATGATATAGTTTTTTCAATTGAAATTTCGTCTCTATATCATCGCCAGTAGCAATAAGTTGCTTATCAACTGTAAAATCAAAATAATCTTTCAACCGAAAAGAAAATCTCTTCCCAGCCCTTGCAATAAAAAAGCTATTAAAAGCATCAAACTGAAGTTGTGATAGCCTGCACCCTTTTAAAAGATAACGCCTCCGAGCTATTTTACTATCCGACGACCTAGCCTCTCGCCCTGACATGGAGGTAACGCATGAGGTAGTAAATTCTGAAACACCTACGGCAAATATCTCTATATATTTCGGTAAATTGACGTTATGAAAATTCATTTCTAACCTTCTTTTTTTATAAATGATTTATAATTAATGACCAATCTATTCAAGACCAGATCTTTGGCTTTTTCAAATTGCATATTATTGGCCTTGATACCATCAATCATATACCCTCCAAATAATCTATTTATCTTAGATAAATTGCTTACTATCAAATCAGATAGTTTTACTAACAATTGATGATTTTGATCCTTCGCATAAGCTGATACTTGAAATTCAACCTCATATAAGGCAATATTATGCACAGAGAGGTCGTCAACTTTTGCAATATTTATAAGCAAAAATGGGCTAGCCCCATCTTGAATAACACCGATATAGACTTTCTTAACGATGGACATAATTGCTTGATCATTTATTAAAGCAGAGTAAATTCGATTTTGAAAATCGTGAATAAATGTAAGCGACATAATTTTTCCTATATTTTTAAAGCAACAATGCTTAGCAATCTGCCTTTGGAGTCTTCGTCAATGATTCTTTTTATCTCAAATATTTGATTATGAAAGCTAATACGCATAGTATTATCAAGTTCTTTAATAAACCTAATTTTGAGAAGAAAATATTCTTCTGTAATGATGTTGCCAAATTGAATTCCTTCTAAAAAAGCGAATCTGTTATCACACACAGGCTTTACTTGGGCAAAAGTTTCTATCACTTGCTGCCATTTCGGAGGATCTATTTCAGATTTTGTAATATTTTTAAGAAAAATGATTTTATGAACCATTTGAGAAATGATACTAGAGTTTTTCATATTAACTCACTTGTTAAATTTTTATGATTCTATGTGGAAGATATAAATCTAGAATTTGGGAGTTTAAATTTGTTCCATTTTCCGAGTGTTCATACATCAAGACAACATGCATAAGTATCGCATGGGTTATGGTTCTTGGTATCTTTTTATGACCGGCAATATACTTTATTTCTATATCTTGATCGACATAGTCATCATTAAAATAAATTCGATTAATAGTATTATTAACATACCCAAAAGTGTCTGTAATTTTCTTCTTTTTATCTCTTTCAAGTAGGTAAACTTCATCAATACTTAATATAGGAAGATATTTTAAGGTAAAGTCACTCTTTGCACTCTGTATTTTACATTCTATGTGCCTATGATTTATGCTAAGACCCGTAAAATTTTCTGCCGATTCCGTTGCGGATTCAATAAGACTTTGTATCAAAATATCGTCATATTCATGAGAAATACGCAAATAATTTTTTACCTCTTCTAAGGGCCAAATCTCTTCTACTTTAATGTCTTTCACAAAATAATTTACAATCATATGTACCCCAGATTAAAAAGGGCCGCTTTAAATAACGGCCCTACCAAATTTAAATTACTCACCAGAAAACTTAGCAAATTTAACAGCATCGGGGTTTATTACATCACCACCCACTCGCTTAACAGCATAAAATCTAACAAATGGCTTATCGGTATAAGGATCTCTAAGCAAATTAATTCCTGATCTATCAACTATTTTATATGCTGCCTTAAAATCTCCAACGGCAATTGAAAGACTATCAGCACGTATATCTGGCATGTGAGAACTGATAAAAACTGGTATGCCAAAAATACTTTGTTGTAATGGATCAGTAAGTGATTGCTGCCAAATAAATCTACCAACTTTATCCTGGAGTGATTGAATAGCGTATAAAGTACTGCGATTCATTAAAAAACTAGCATTTGCAAGATATCCCTCATCCAGGCTATTTATAAGCTTTAACAACATTTCCGGAGTTACATCTGCAGTTTCTATAGTTTCTGCTTTGGCCTTGAGTAAACCATTAGGCCTGTTAACACCATCCCCCGCAATAAAAGCTTCATTTTCTAACCTAACAAAACTATCTATCAAACGTTCGGCCAACCAACTTTCAATATTTATTTCAGAATCATCAATAATACTCTGTGTAGCTTTGGGTTGAGCATATATTTCATGCACTTGAATAGTTTTCTTCTTTAATTTTGGCGTATCCGTATCACGCCTTGCTTCAACCTCTCCAATCCAACCAGAACCAAATTTTCCATCTTCAGTAATTATGTCTAAAGCTCTTGTTGAAATATTTTCTATAGAAGCAATTTGACGCATGGGTGATTTAGCATTGATTCCTGAAATAATTTTTTGACTTAAAGCTGGAGTAATTAAAACTCCGCCTTCTTCTACTTCACCACTGAAAGACTTTGTTATAAAGTCGCTTTCTATACCTTTACGTATAAATTTATCTAATGCCAATTTTTCTTCATTAAACGTAAATTGATCCACATGCGTATTTGAAAAACAATGATTCATTTTATTAATCTTATCCTCTATATCATTGATTTTTACACTTACATTTGATTCTCTATCTAAAATTTTCTTTATATCTAATGCTATTGCCTGAATTTGATCCCCGTGCATACTCCTCCTAAATTTTCTCTAATTGTCTTACTAAATATTCCAATTCACTCAACGACGTAGTCTCAAGAGTCCGTTGTTTAATTTGACTGATTCCTGCTCTACTATTAGCTGGAAAAGTAACAATACTTATTTCCATCAATTCAACTTCCTCAATGACACGTAGGCCTTGGCTATTGTAGTCTGATGACTTGATGGTAAACCCAATACTTAACCCGCTGACAGCTTTCTGCTTTATAAGAGCACTAGCTTCAGCTCCTAATAAAGTCTTATTATTAATCTCAGCTTCAATTTTAAGGCCATAAGCATCTTCTGCTAAATATTTAATCACTCCTATTGGTTTGGTTACATCATGTTGCCAAAGCAACTTCACATTATGACTTTTAGAATTTTTAAAAGCACCTTTCGAAATAATATCATTTTGATTATCAGTCACTTCAAAAACGCTTGCATATCCGATAATTACTGTATTATCGGCTTCACTGGACTTAATAAGGAACTCTGGACTTATCCACCCATTTTGCAAAATTACCTCCTATATCTAATTGATATTACTATCTATAATCGATTAATTGGTATGCACTAAGCATAGCTCTCTAAATAATTTTAAAGTTGGCTTGTACTTCTTGAGTATTGGAGAAATATAATGTAGAAATTAAGATTAACCATCAGTTTGCTTCAGGTAACATATGATACCTTTTCTCATTTTAAATCAGACTGATGAAATTCAAAGCGAGCCTACGCAGCCTTTTTTTATAGGTGAGTACGAACGAGGCTTGCAAAATTTGTATTTAAATGGGTAATGGTGTGATATATCTAGGCTGGATTCTGATCATTATAGGAATGTTTTTTATTATTTCGGGAATAATGGCTCTATTTCGTTTTCCTGATTTTTATACAAAGCTCCATGCCGCAAGCGTAATAGAATGCTGTGGTATTCCTATCTGTTTGATTGGTCTGGCTATGTTACAAGATAACTACAGTTCTTCATTTAAGCTATTAGCCATAACGATTATACTCTTTATCTTAAATCCCGCGTTGACCTTTGCCCTGGGAAGAGCTTCGCTACTTTATAAAATTGATAAACAAGGAAGAATTAAGTAAATTAGATGGAAGAATTTTTTACCATACCTTTTAAGATTAATTTCGTATTAAATGAGATACTTCTTTTTATTTCAGCTTTAGTTTTGCTAATTACTTGTTTTCGGCTAATTATAAGCCGTAACTTAATTGAATCTATTATTATCCTTTCTGTATTTAGTTTATTTATCGGTCTATGCTACTTATTCATGGACGCTCCTGATGTCGCCATGACTGAGACAGCTCTGGGGGCTTGCTTATCAACTTGCGTTCTCCTTAACGTCGCTAAAATTGTTGGAGAAGATTCAGGAAAATTAAACAAACTAAATACTTTATTTGCTATAATTTTATGTTCTTTTTTTGTGGTCACACTGACCTGTATAAGACTTGATCTACCATCATTTGGTACACAAAATTCTGAAGTCCAAACCCATTTAACAAAATACTATTTAGAAAACACAAGAACTGATATAGCCATTCCATCTTATGTTGCAGCTATACTTGCTAGTTACCGAGGATACGATACATTAGGTGAAACAATAGTTATTTTGATTGCAGGTCTTGCTGTGTTGGTAATAGTTTCCAGGAAGAAAACTAATGCTTAAAAATTTTATAGTAATAAAACTAATATTATCTTTTATCATCCCCTACATAACTTTGTATGCGATTTATATTCAACTTAATGGTGAGGTTTCGCCAGGTGGTGGATTTCAAGCTGGGGTAATTTTTGCTACAGCAATAATCGGCTATGAACTGGTTTTTGGAAAAGAAAATTTTTTAAGATTTATTTCTATCAAAACTTTGTTAATATGCAGTGTGTTGGGAGTGTCGCTATACACAGGAACTGGCATTATCTCATTAATATTCGATGATAACTACTTAAACTACAACTCACTTCAAAGCAATCCCATCGCTGGGCAACATTTAGGAATTTTCTTGATTGAAATTGGTGTTGGCCTTACAGTCTCATCCGTTATGTGCTTAATATATACCTTGCTTCGAGAGGACTAAGATACCATGCAACATTTAATATACCTATTTGCCATAGTTATACTAAACGCGGGTTTGTTTATAATGTTGACTAGTGATAATTATGTAAGAAAAATTATCGGTCTGGGCGTGTTCCAAAGCTCAGTGCTCATTTTTTATATCTCACTTGGGAAAACTAAAGATGGCATTGTCCCTATAGACATTTGTCAACCTGCATTAAATTGCCCATACATATATTCCAGCCCAATACCTCATGTATTAATGTTAACGGCAATAGTCGTGGGGTTTGCCACTCTGTCTGTTGGCCTTGCTTTAATTTATCAAATAAAACGTGAATATAATACGGTAACTGCTAGTGAAATAGATCAAAGGACCAGTCAATGAATATTTTAGCAAAGCATTTTCCTGCATTACAAATTCTTATCCCATTAGCTGGGGCGCTGTTAGCTACATTAAGTTTTAATAGGTTTTTCTCATGGATAATAGCTATTGTCAGCATGTTTTTATCTCTAGTACTTTCCGTTTATGCATTTCAACTAACAAAAGTAACGACTATCTTTTACGCTTTCGGAAATTGGTCCGCGCCAATTGGCATTGAATATAGACTCGATCAGTTAAATCAACCAATTATCATCTTTATAAATGCCGTGTTGTTATTTTTTCTTGTCTTTGGCAAAGAGTTGATTAATACCACTATTACAAACTATATAGAATACGGAAAACAACATATTTTCTATTCTCTTTTGCTATTTGCGCATGTTGGGTACCTAGGGGTTTTAAGTACAAATGATCTCTTTAATATTTATGTATTTGTTGAGATTTCGTCTTTATCTACTTATGTCCTTATGTCCAAAGGAAGATCGCCCAAAGCATTGATCGGAGCATTTGACTACTTAATAATGGGAACGATTGGCGCTACCCTTATTCTAATAGGTATAGGCTTTCTTTTTGCACGCACAGGCAGTCTAAATATTTCTGATATAGCAAATATATTAAGCAATAGCGACAATTCAAGGGTGGTAATGACAGCGGTGGCATTTTTTATAACTGGGGTAATACTTAAGATGGCTTTTTTTCCAATGCATTTTTGGATGATAAGGTCCTATTCTTCTACTGCACCCTTTGTTCTGACCTATTTGGCGGCAATCTCTAGTATTATAGGTGCATATATTGCTCTACGATTTATACATTTTACTATTGATAGCAATACAATTATAACTACTTTATCTTTAATTTTGCGCCCAATTGCTATCTTCACAATAGCGATTTGTACATTTTTAGCTCTTAAGTCTAGTGACTTCAAAAAAGTCATTATCTATTCCACCGCATCCCAAATTGGCTATATATTTTTATTAATCACCATTCCAGAAGCAAAACAACTCTTATTTCAATTACTAATTATTGATGCCATAAATAAAATTGCACTATTTACAATTGTTGCACATATCCAAAATAAAAAAGAAGATCTCAGTTTTATGAATTTTGTTTATATAGAGAAAAGTACTTTCTTCAAAGTTCTTGTAGCTTTTAGTCTGGTATTCAGTTCTGGGATGCCAATCACCAGTATGTTTTTAGTTAAAATAAACCTGTTCGATTTACTAATTAGCAAAAATTTAATAATAGAATTTATAATAGTAGTTTTAGGGTCTACGCTTGCACTTCTCTATCACTTAAGACTAGCAAAAGCTATCTTTTTTAGTCCCCATCACAATGAAACAATAAAAATAGAGACCAAACTATACGGTCTAACAGCAATAGTAACAATACAAATAATATCGCTTATTTATATGAATACTATGGCAACGATTGCTGACTATACCAAATCAGTTATACTATAGTTTACAAATTACATTTTAGATTAAATGATGCAACTTGCCGGACCCAATATTTTAGTTAC
Organism: Rickettsia typhi; assembly: GCA_945907105.1. Taxonomy (GTDB): domain Bacteria; phylum Pseudomonadota; class Alphaproteobacteria; order Rickettsiales; family Rickettsiaceae; genus Megaera_A. The sequence continues at coordinate 98,812 of CAMDSB010000001.1, forward strand.
CCTAACGATATTTATCGGTATAGTGAATCTCATCACTCCCTTCATCTCGAAGGAAGATTCGCCTATACGTAGCTTCTTCCTAATTGCTACAAGCGTATCGTTCCTATGTAATGTACTTATGCTTGATTACTTATTTCTCAATGGTATTGAACCAAGCTTTACTCTACTTAACTTCGGTAAATACTCTATTGCTCTTCGCCTAGAATCTCTAGGGATGATTTTTCTAAACTTACTAGCAGTGTTGTGGGTATGTTCTCTGTTATATACTATAAAATTTCTAGCAATCAACGAAATAAAGCACAGTAACAGATTTTTGTTCTTCCTCAATTGCTGTATCATGACTGGAAGTTTTATTGCATTATCAGCAAATTTATTCACTATGTTTATTTTCTATGAAATGCTTACGCTTTTTACCATACCGCTGATTGTCCATTCATCTAGCAAAAAATCTACGCAGGGATTGTTAAAGTATCTTAAGATTCTAATGATTAGCGCTCTAGTACTTCTCTTACCAGCGATCATTATTATATATGTTACCACAGGAGGGGGAGACTTTGCTCAAGGTGGTTTTATTGCGGGCCATTTTAAAGATTTATATGCCATAATACTTCTATTAATGATGGTCTTTGGCACCGCAAAGTCAGCACTTTTTCCTCTTCATGGGTGGCTACCATCTGCTATGGTGGCTTCTTACCCTGTCAGCGCCCTACTCCATGCCGTTGTGGTGGTCAAAACTGGGCTATTTTGTACGTATAAAATTATTGCTTATGTATTTGGTATTGCTTACCTCCAAACATTGTTTGTTAATTATAATTGGTTAGTATTACTCCCTATTGTAACAATACTTTATAGCTCAATTCAGGTATTACGTTTTAATGAAATTAAGATGATATTGGCTTATTCAACCATCAATCAGCTCTCAATAGCGCTGCTAAGTCTGTTCTTACTTTCACCCAAAGGGTTCGTAGCTGCAGTAATGCACATGATTTCTCACTCTTTCTCAAAAATATGTATGTTTTATGCAGCTGGTAACATATATAGTGTTAAGAACTCTTATCATTTGAGTGAATTAGTAGGAATAAAAAATACTATGCCTAAAACTAGCTTCGTGATGCTGATAGCTGGATTATCGCTAATTGGTATACCACCCTTTGCTGGCTTTATAAGTAAGTTTTATATTCTTCTTGCCGCCGCAGAACAAGATAATTTTCTCGTGATTGCTACTCTCTTAATTAGCTCTCTGTTTACTGCCACATATGTGATAAAGATGCTTATTTTTATTTATCGTCCAGCTTCAGAAAATTTTATCTTGCACCTTAAACTAAAGCCATATTTTGCTGAACCAACTGAGGTCGGAAGCACCAATAGAGTTACCAGCTCACATTATGAAGCTGAGAAAAAATTGCCAATATTTATGATTATTAGTATTATTTTATGCTTATCTGGCGTAGTTGGATTCTTTTTTATTCAACAAGTAATAGTAAAATTTTTAGGCTTTATATAATATATGTTCTACCACCCTGCATTTATAATATTGGCACTTTCCCTTGGTTTGATTGCCACGCGCGCGCAGAATAAAACCTTTAGATGCATTGCGATTTTTATACCTATTGCAGCTTTAACTTCTACCTACCTTATGCCCGAACAAATAGCTTTTGATTTATTTAAAACAGAAATCATTTGTGATGGCTCATTTTACAATAAGCTAATCGGCTTTGCCTTTTGCATAGTGCTACTTGCAGCTAATCTTTATTCCATAGGCCAAAATAAAAAACTTGAACTCATATTAGGCAATTTTTATGCAGCATCAACGTTATTATGTCTATTTGCGGGTGATTTTCTCACTCTGTTTATTGGCCTTGAACTGATGATGATATTTTCGTCTTCGGTAATTTTTATTGGAGAAAAACGCTTTAGTATCAGATCGGCAAAAAAATATTTCATTACGCATCTTACAAGTAGTAGCCTAATTTTACTTGGTATTGTGCATATTATCTCTAAAAGCAAATCGCTTATACTGGTGAATGTCGCCTCTTTAATGTCAAATCCTGAGTATTCGACTGTTGTTTTAGTAATGATGCTCGTTGGCATGCTCATAAACATAGCAACCTTCCCCTTTAGTGGCTGGATGGTGAACTACTACCAGAATGCCTCAACTTCAGGATTTATTTATCTTATTTCATTTACCACAAAATTATCCATACTTCTTATATTAAAACTTTTTTCAGGCTTGTTTGCATTGAAATATATCGGGGTGGTAATGATAATTTACACAAGCATAAAAGCTCTTCTGGAAAATAGCATACTCAGACTATTATGTTACTTATCAATTATGGCTATAGGATTAATGTTAATGGGAATCAGTATAGGTACTGAAGCAGCTATTAGCTCTGTAATCTATTATTTGTTCATACATATTTTATACAAAGCCACACTTAGCATTTGCTCTGCAAGTATCATCGATGCTACAGGAATTATCGATTGTTCTGACCTAAGAAAAATTAGTAACAATACTATTGTAATCGCTACTATCATTGGTATAGCTATGATGATAAGTTTGCCAGGTACTTCTGCCCTACAAATCAAATCGGCTATTTCTCACCTATTCTCAGGCGACTTTTTTTACCTAGCTCCGATATTATTGAGCTTAGTAACGGTTTATTCTCTCCCTTGGAAGAATTGTTTAAAAAAACAGGTGATACATCACAAGCTTGTGCTTAGTAACTATTCACAAATGAGCATAACCTTTATAAGTTTTGTTTTAATATGTGTGGGTTTATTTGGGACTAAGTTACTATTCTTAACTAATGATACAAGCATCGATTATGCTGGTATATTTAGTGTCGAGAGCTTAAAACAACTTATTATAATATGTCTTGGATTTTATCTAGCACTAAAATACCCAATCAACAAACTTTATACAGAATCTATTAATCTAATTGAGTGGCTTGGAAAAACATTCCTACAACTACATTCCTGGTGGTTTAGAAAACACCCAGAAGATACTCAAACGACCGAGTCTTGGTCAATTCAAAGCTTGGAGTATCAAATATCTACTAGATTAGCAATTATTCATAACCAAAAAACAGCTATATTCATTGTGTTTATAGTGTTTTTGAGTATTCTAATTACACTTTTATTGCTAACATAAAAATATATCCTAATACAGTATGAATAAACAACTGGAGATCTAAGCGTAATGACATTGCAAACACCAGCTTGGCCGCATGGCGAAATTAGACAAATTTTTGACAATATCTTTTTTGTCTCTGGTACTAACAAAACAGTGCATGATGGGATTGAGCTTCAACATAGTCGTAATATGATTATTGTACGTGAAGAAGGTAAATTATCCCTAATCAATAGCGTTCGCTTGACTGATGCAGGGTTGAGACGTTTAGAAAAACTAGGTCAAATTGATAAGGTAATACGTATCGGTGCTTTTCATGGGCGTGATGACGCCTTCTATATCAATAAATATCAAGCCGCTCTTTGGGCCTTGCCGGGCATGCAAGATCAACATGGTTGTCATATAGATGTTGAATTTACGGCAGAAGGACAGCAACCATTTGTAAATTGTTCTTTATTAAACTTTGCGACCGCAAAATTTCCCGAAGCCATAATCCATATTAAACAACATGAAGGTATTTTGCTTAGCTGTGATAGCATTAAGAATTGGCTAACCTCAGATGAGTATTTCAGTGAGCAAAGCGGTGCAGCATACCAAGAGCAAGGTTTTTTTGGGAAAGCAACTATTTCCAAAATTTGGCAACAAGCTATGGCAGTAGAAGCTTCTGATTTTAAGAGATTAAAAGAATTGTCCTTTAAACACTTATTGAGCGCACATGGTGAACCACTTTTATATACTGCGTATCAAGACGTACTGACTACGATTAAACAAGAATATGGCATATAAAAAGATAGCTTTTATATGCGCCTAATTAGTACAACTCATTGCGAGTTTCAACTTTTGGCATATAAGATCACTCAGCCCTTGTATTTAAAAGCTTTGTAGGTATATTGATTATTTTAAATCTTACCTATGGTAGTCAAATAGAATGAAGATAATGAGGCGGTACAATAAGATTCCTACGGCTTTGAGCGAAAATGAGTTTAATGAATTTGTCTTACCTCATCTTA
>CAMDSB010000002.1 GCA_945907105.1 Rickettsia typhi
GTAAATGGCTTTTGACCTCAATTTCACCCCCTAAATCCTGCATAAATTGTTTAACAATGGTCAGCCCCAACCCCAAACCTTTATAAGTGCCTTTATTAGCAGGAATTAACCTTGAAAACTGCTCATACACATATTGCTGTTTTTCTTCAGGGATGCCCAGTCCTGAGTCTTTCACAATAAACTGCAAAATGATTTCCTGATTTTTATTTTTTTGTATCGGCTTGACTGTTAAGCTAATAAAGCCCTTGTCGGTAAATTTGATAGCATTGTTAACCAAGTGGATCAATATTTCATGTAGCCTGTGATCATCACCAATAACTGTCTCTGGCATATTTTCTTCAAAACTTATAACCAGTCTTAGGCCTTTACACCTGGCAGCTGGTTTTGTTTTAGTCACCACTTTATTTATCACCTCTTTTAGGTTAAATTTTTTTGCAATTACAGGGAGTAATCCTGCATCTGATTTAGAAAAATCCAGTAAAACATTACAATAGTCCAGTAACTCTTTGGCGCATTCAGTGATATTGCTTAGATACTCTTTTTTCTGTGGATCTGCTTCCTGTTCGTAAAGTATACTAGCCAATCCCCATACTCCATTAAAAGGGGTTCTAATGCTGTGCTGGATATTCTGAACAAATTCAGTTTTTATCTTATCAGCTTCTTTGGCTTGTTCCATAGCTTCGTGGAGTTTTGTTTCTAACAGCTGTAAATAACCTAAATTAGTATTATCTTTGGTATTATTAACAGCAAGTTTTGCATCTGTTATATGTCTTAAAGTCATAAAAACTGGCTCCAATTGTATAAGATACTTTTTGGCGCTATGGTTTAAGTTATTTTTAGTCATAATTATCAGTTTAGTTTAAGGTATTATAGGTTATAATGCTTATTCATACTATTATATTCTAATATCTGTATATAGCAATAGCTAATATTTGTTTTTCTTATAACTTTTTGATAAAGTGCTTGTAATTCAAGCTATTAATAATGAAAAATTGATAATGGGTGACCCTCTAGGAGTAAGAATCAGACAGTTAGCGAACAATAAGAAGTTAACGATAGCAAAGCTCGAAAGAATAGCTGGATTACAAAACAGTACAGTAAGAGATATAATTATTGGCAAGTCAAAAAACCCCACCGTTAGTACATTGACTAAAATATGCAAAGCTCTTGAATGTTCGTTTTATGATTTATTAAACAAGGAAGAAGTTTTTCAGAGTCATGTTTTGCCAATTGGAACGAACGTTTACTCTAATATGCAATGGGGACATGAACTATTTACCAAATGCGCAGAGACAATAGAAAAATACTTAAATAAATACGAATTAAGTTTCGGTTTAGGCAAAATAATTGTTCTGATAATAGATTTATATCTATATTCTCTGACCAAAAACAATAACCAGCTGGATGAAAAATCTGCAGAATGGTTGGTTGAGAAACTGAAAGTGTATATACCAATTAAATCGCAGGTAATAGAAAATCCTTTAGGAATAAAAATCAGGCAAGCGGCAGTTAATAAGAACTTACCTATAGCTAAACTTGAAAAAATAGCTGAGTTACAAAATGGTGTAGTGAGGGATATAATTATTGGCAAAGCAAAAAACCCTACCTTGAATACCTTAGCTAAAATATGCAACGTTCTTGAATGTTCAGTTTATGATTTATTAGATAATGAAGAAATTTTTCAGAAATACACTTTATCAGCCAGAATAGAATCTTCTATTGATACAGAATGGGATTATATTTTATTTATAAAATGTGTAGAAATAGTAGGAAAATACCTAGATAAGCATGGATCTAATTTTGCTTTAAGCAATACAATGTCTTTAATAATAGATTTATATTTACACTCTCTACTCAAAAACAACAGACAGATAATGGAAGATAAATCTGCTGAAGAGTTTATTAAAAAATTGAAAGTTAACCTACCAATAAAATTGCAGGATTAATGGGGTGTGTGGAATAAGATAGACTGACACCAAGAAATATAGCAAATTATGAAGCCAATTTCAACTTTAGAACTTCAAAAGGAGTTTTACCTTTTAGAGCAGAGTGAGGTCTATGACAATTGTAAAAGATTTCCCACTCTTGGATTTTTTTATTAATGTCTATATCATCAACATACGAAATCAACTGATAAAATTCTACTGCAAACTCTTTTTTATATCGTGAACGCTCACATTACCAGAGCTTGTTCATGTAATTCTAAAACTTTGTTAAGAGTGTCTATTAAAAATTTAGGTAATAGAAAATTGTTTTAAATATAGAATAAATCAGGCTTTAAGGGCATATGAATAATCTTCAGTCTATGCTGATTTAAGGTTCGCAACGTGTACCACGCACCCCGCCAGAATGCTTTCCGTCTAAATTATTAGGTTGCAACATATACCACACGCCCTGCCATTATTGTTTTCTTATAATATGCACCTATTTCCTCGCCTTGCTCCCCCATGTTTTTCCCCCTGACTGACTTTGGTTAATAAACAATAATAATAGTTATTATAAATTAATAGCTTGCAATATTGATTAATTCTCAATAGAATTTATAGATTAGTGCTTCATATAACGAAGGATTAATATTGTAAATTAATATTTATTTTGAGGAAGAATTATGAAAAATAGTAACGGAGTAGAAATAGCTAATGGTGCTAATGTAGGAACCATTAGCATTCTGCCAGGACACACATTGACTTTCGCCGCTGGAATAAATGGGCCGGTTATTATTACAAATAATAATGGTGTATCATTAAATATTCAAGGCGCTCTTGCTCCTTCTATTATTACATCTTTTGATGATCATCTCGATGTTCATCCATTAGGTCAAGTAGAAGAGGCGTTATAACAAAAGAGGGGTTATAACAAAACCAGTGTTTACGATAACCCCTTTTATCTCTCTCATGAATTTAAATAGTAACTTTAACTCTTTTCATCAAGAGTCTCTGTGGTTTTTCTAGTTTCCACTTCCCCTCTAAATTTTAGATTAGGTAATTTTAGGTAGTATGCTGCTATCCTAGTAACAAATGCACCGATCGCCACTATAATTACAACATTTCTAATAGCATTAGGATCTGGATTATGAGAATTAATGTCAAGATATATACTGAATATTAAACCCCAAATGATTGAAACCTCTGCATTAATTGCTCCGTTTAAACAAATAATGTGATGCTCTTTGCGTAGTAAATCTCTTAGTATCCCTCCTCCATTCGCTGTTAAAAAAGCAAAGAACGGCCCCCACAATTCTATTGGTTCAATTCTTGCCATAATTACAATACAGACACCTGTAACGATAAAAGTAGCCTGGCCTAAAGCGTCGCCAAGCACAAGAATATTATCCCAAAAACGAGTTATCTGATCATCCTCATTTGCCCTTTTGTTATAATACTCAAGAAGCCTTATTGCAAAAAACCCAACAAGCACCACTATGATGATGTAATACATATATGACGGAGTCAGAAATATTCCCACTTCATCTCTATTAATCAATATATCGCGCATAATACCTCCTCCAGCTGAAGGAAGCATTGCAAACAAAAATGTACCAAATAAAGTGGCATTATCTTTAGCAGCAATAGCAATACCAGATATTGCAAATGCCAGTGTTCCTATTACGCCAATAAAATAGAACCACTGAGAATCTATAGTTTGAAGAAGCATTACAGGGTAAAGATAGGTCTTGGCTATACTTTTAAATTCATCACTAATGCTAAACTTCTTTATTTCTTGATTAAATTTGTCTACCAGCTCAAGAGGAACTGTTTTTTTACTAAACATCAAATGAATTGGAGTTTTTATGTTAAGCTGAACTTCCTTAACGGCACTATTTGTTTTGTTATTTAAGATGGCCGCTGCTCCTACAACTCGATCCGAAATAAAGCCATCTATTTCTCCCTTCATTAGAGCATTCAATGCCTCTACATCATTTGTATATTTTTTAACTATATCTTGAGTTGTCTGATCACTTATGAAAAGGTTTATTTGCGGGTCTGCATATATAAATCCCTCGGTAACGCCTAAAATATAATTTTGCAGTCTAACTTGAGCAAGAAACCCAGAAATAGATTTAAATTCGAGGGTCTTATTACTATCGCTTAGTGTAAATAAAGAATTTTCTTCAAATCTGTATGGAATAGAAAAATAAACATATTCGGCCCTGTTAGCTGTATACGTAGCACCAGCAGCTATATCTCTTTCTCCAGACCTTAAATCTTCCTGATGTTTCTTCCAATCAACTTGTTCATATATTATGTCAACACCAACTCTTTTTGCTATATTTTTGACTAAATCAATATCCATCCCCGTCAAATTATAACCACTAGAAGTAATCTTATTAAACTGGTAAGGTTCCCACAAATACCATCCACCAAGCAACTTATTCTTGCTAAAACTTTCTGCACACTGAGATGAAGCCATGGGTTTATCAGAAGCATTCGCTGCGATAGATTGAATGATTATAAGAATAAGTATTATTATATATTTCATGAGATGCTTAATTAGTAATTTAAGATGCCCTTAATGGCCAAGCTTCATATACTCACTTGCCACTTATATTACTATAATCTTAGTTTTATCTTAAAGATACAAAACTACTTTTTTCTTAGTATTTTGAACTTGATTATTCCATAAGTAGTGATAGAAAGCCATAAACACTCAATAATTACCGAAGCTAAATTCCATGTGTGGAATAGAGAAAAGAGCAACATCATTGCTCCAAACAGGTTGAATAGTAAGTAGCCCCAGGATGATGGTGTAAACTTCTCTGCTTGAAGCAAAAAAAATGAAGAGACCACTAAACCCACACCGATTATACCTATAACGTCAGAAAACAAATACTTTACCTTTATTCTATTTCTCTGCTTTTCTAATGGTAGAGTTCCCACCCATATAAGGCCTTAGCACCTCTGGAATTGTTATTGAACCATCTGCATTTTGATAATTCTCTAAAATAGCCACAATAGTTCTACCCACAGCTAATCCAGATCCATTTAAAGTGTGAACAAAAGTTGTATTAATAGCACCAAACTCTTTATACCTGGCCTTCATTCTTCTGGCCTGAAAATCACCACAATTTGATATGCTGGAAATTTCTCTATATTTCTTCTGACCCGGAAGCCATACTTCTAAATCAAAAGTTTTTTTAGCTTGGAATCCCATATCTCCGCTGCAGAGAAGCATTACCCGATAAGGTAACTCTAATCTTTTAAGAATTTCTTCCGCTGCATTCAACATTCTCTCATGTTCGAATTCTGACTCTTCTGGTACAGTAATAGTAACTAGTTCTACTTTGCCAAATTGATGATTTCTTATCATTCCCCTGGTGTCCCTACCAGCACTTCCAGCTTCTGACCTAAAGCACTCGGTATAGGCAACATACCTTATTGGTAGCTCTTCTCTCTTTAAAATCAAATCTGCAACCATATTTGTAAGAGGCACTTCACCTGTAGGAATCAATCTAAATTTACCATCCTCAGTTACATATGAATCTTCCGCTAATTTCGGCAACTGGCCAGTATTATACATAGCTTCTGGTCTCACAAGAGCTGGAGGAGACATTTCTTCAAATTGAAATTCTTCTGTGTGCGTGTCCAACATAAAGCTAATTATAGCCCTTTCAAGCCTTGCAAGCCCGCCTTTTAGCGTAACAAACCTGCTACCTGAAATTTTTGCGGTTTGCTCGAAATCCATCATACCAAGATCAGTACCAAGTTCGAAATGCTCTTTAGCATTTTCTATAAGATTTGGCTCTTTAAAGGTCCTGATTAGCTTATTCATAGACTCGTCAGTCCCATATGGTACATCCTCGGCAGGAAGATTAGGAAGGTTGTCCATTATCTTCTGTAGTTTATCACTTTGATCCATTTTTGCTGACAACTCTGCGAGCTTTTCATTAATATGTTCTACATCCCTTTTAATCTCTCCCGATTCTTTAGTTGCTCCCCCTTTAAAACTACCAAGTCTTTTTGTCTTGATATTTTTTGCTTGCTGAAACTGCTGAACTAAAGTCGTAAGTTGTCGTTTTTCTTCATCAAGCTCAACTATTATACTTGAATCAAGTTTTATTCCTCTTTTTTGCAGTAGATTACTAAATTCTTGCTCATTTTCTCTAATCCATTTTATATCTAACATTTTTTAAACTCTTTTTTTCTAGTAACTTACATAGTAATATCGAAAATTCATATAATAAAAGCAAAGGTATTGCAAGTGCTATCTGACTAAATACATCTGGCGGAGTTAAGATTGCAGCCACCACAAAAATTATAACTATCGCTATTCTTCTCTTGCGTTTCAATGATTCTGTACTAATCAAACCGATCGATGATAATACTATCATTACAATTGGCAGCTGAAAAGATAAGCCAAAAGCCAACGTCAGTTGTATAACCAAACTTAAATATTCGCTGATCCTTGCTTCAAGAACAAGTGGCACCCCAACATCAACTTTTTCATAACTTATAAAAAATAACCAAGCATTTGGCATTACCAAGTAAAACATGAAGAAGCAACCAATATAGAAGAGTAGTGGCGATAATGATAAAACACCAGCAATTATTTTTCTTTCTTCTCTGTGGAGACCTGGCCTAATAAAAGCATATAATTGGTAACAGCAAAATGGAAAAATTAGTATAACCGCGGCAAATGCTGAGATCTTAATATATGAAAAAAAAGCCTCGGTAAGACCTGTGTATATTATTTTTCTAGTATTATCACCCGTAATCTCTACCAGAGGAGATAATATAATTCTATATATATTATCACTGAACCAATAGGATAATCCAAAAGCAATTATGAACATTCCAAATAGTTTAAACAAGCGTTTTTTTAATTCTCTAAAATGTTCTCGAAATGTGTATTTTTCCATAATATGGCAAAGACAGTTAAATTATGGCAAGCGGCCATTTGGCTTGATATAAAAACATCAATTTAGGGAGAAGAGACACCTATCCTATTCTTTTGAAGGAGATAGGTCATTGATTTTTTTATCCAAATGGATATCCGCAGAAGAATTTATGTCCATCGCCTTTTTCTTTATTTCCTCAACCACTCCATCTTTATCAATATCTTTTGAACCTGGTAGCTCAATATTACTTAGAATACCAGAGGGAATAAACTTTACAATATCTTTAAGTATACTCTCTAAATATGAAGTCGTAATTGCGGTTTTTAACCACTCTGGATAATCTTCGGCGGAAAGATTAACCACCAAATCTTCTACTGATTCAGCTTTTGAGTAGACACCCGTAGCAAAAATTGCAGCAACCCAGAATAATATAACTGATATCAAAATACCACGGACAAAACCAGCCACCACACCTAGTAAACGATCAAGAAAACCTTGGCTAATAACAGACACCATCATTATCAAACTAGAGCAAATAAATGTAAAAACTACTAAAGAAAATATATAAGCTGAAACGCCGCTCGCAATTGAAACAATTAAATCATTATTGAAGTAGCTAGCTAAAACAACTTTTACCTTAGGATAAAGAAATATAGTAGCAAATATAGAAGCTACAAAACCAAGAAAATTAATTACAATCCGTATCATCCCTTTGTAAAGACCAAATAGAGATGATATTGAAACTATTGTTAAGATTACTATATCAAACAGGGTTAGAGTCATAATATCAGTTTTGATTAAATGAAATTATAGTTTTATCGGTAATTATATAGTCCATCTTAGTGTCATGTGCTTCCCGTGGCAAGCACTCGTACAAATTTTCGTGAAAACATACCCCAATTTTAGTAATCTTGCTTCCAGTTTTTGCAAAATATTTATCATAATATCCAGCCCCAAACCCAAGTCTGTCACCCGAGAGGCTAAATGCCAACCCTGGTAAAATAGCAATATTTGGAACTAGTTTTATATTATTGCCTGGCTGCTTTAATTTACCGGACATAATGGTTTCAAGATGAGAGCCTACTTCGTATTTTACGAAATCCATTTCTTCTCCTCTGATTTTAGGAATGACTACAGTCCATTTTGGGCTCACTACTAATTTTAATAAATTAGGCTCACCTAGCATAGGACAATACAAACCCGTTATTAACTTTAATTTTTTTTCTGGAGAATAATCTTTTTCACTAACTTTAGAATGTAAAAAATCGCTGATATTTTTTACAATAATGTCATTTTCCTTTAAATGATCTACCTTACTAAATTTTTTGCGATCCAAAAGTATTTTTTTTCTAAGATTCTTCTTTAGTTCCATGTAGATTTCCATATCTCTTTAAAATATCTTTTGTATAAACTCTTTATAAAAAATTTGTTCCTCTTTGGTTGGTCTGATAACTATTTTATTACCCGCTACCTCGTCCAATGAATTTTCAGAATTATAATTTTTTGCTTCATTTATTATTATAAAACTAGTTTGTCTACCACCAGTGAGTTCGACATATACTTCTGCAAGAAGCTCTGCATCTTTTAAGGCTCCATGATACTGCCTTGACGAGTTATCAACCTTAAATCTTCTACATAAAGCATCCAAATTTACCTTTGCACCAGGAAAAGTTCTTCTGGCTATTACTAGTGTATCAATTGCATTTTCAAGCTCTAATGATGGTAAATTTAACAATGATAGTTCGTGATTTAAAAATTTAATATCAAACGGCGCATTATGAATAACCAGCTGGCTATTATCAATAAATTTTAAAAAACTATCAGATATGTCTTTAAATAATGGCTTATCTTTTAAGAAATCACTCGAAATCCCATGGATTCTATATGCTTCTTGTGGCATATCTCGTTCTGGGTTGATATAAAAATGGAATTTCTGCCCAGTTAGAACTTTATTTACCATTTCCAAAGCGCCAACTTCGACTACTCTATGTCCGTCTCTTGGACTAAGACCTGTTGTTTCTGTATCAAGCACTATTTCTCTAACTATCATATTATTTTTTTAATTATTTCTATTATCTGTTCTTCTACAGCTACTTCACTATCAATAACAAAATTAGCTTTTGCCATTTTTACTTCTTGAGGAAGTTGGGCTTTTTTTATTTTTTCAAAAGTATCCATATCTTTTATTTTTCTTAGTTTGGCTCTTTCCCACCTAGTTTCTTCTGAACAAAACACACAAATTACTTTACTAAAATATTTATCAAAACCAGTTTCAAACAGTAGTGGTACCTCAGTAAAAATTAAATTCTCATTTTGATTATCATATTCAAATTCTTTTATACCTTTTCTTACAAGAGGATGAATTATGTTTTCCAGTTTTTTCTTCATAAGAGCATCATTGTAAATTATTTTAGCAAGCTTTGCCTTATCGAATTGTTGAAGCCCATTTATCTCTTGTTCAATTTGAGATTTAATCGTTTTGTCCTGATATAATAATCTTACATAATCATCACATGAAAAGGTTTTATATCCTAAATTTATTATGCAATTTATAATATGAGTTTTTCCTGTAGCAAAACTCCCTGTAACAGCAATATTTCTCATTTACTTTAATCTTTTTTTATGCTCATAATAAGCTTTCATAATAATCGCTGCTGTTTCTTCAATAGACCTCTGAGAAACATCTATTGTTTTCCAATCATTCTGCACACAAATTCTTTTTATTTGAAGGCACTCATCTTGTACTATTTTTATATCAGTATAGTTAGACTCCTCTTTAACCTGTAAGAAATTCATTCTACTTTCTCTAATTTGAATTAATCTGTTTGGATTAATTATTAAGCCAAAAATTACCGGGTTATTCATTTTGGGCAAAAAATCTGGAAAAGGACAACCATGAACAAATGGAATATTTGCGGTTTTAAATCCATTATAAGCTAAATATACGGATGTGGGAGTTTTTGAAGTCCTAGATGGGCCTATAAGTATAATATCTGCTTCTTCTAGGTCGTCTACCGCTTGTCCATCGTCGTGTCTTAATGAATATTCTATTGCTTCAACTTTATCAAAATAAGTATCGTCAAATTTATTCGTATAACCAACTCCACTATCTGCGGTAGTTCCTATATATTCCGCTATTTCTTTAACAATTTTACTAACAACCGATACACACGGTATTTTCATTTCATAGCAGAATTTTTTTAATTCATTCCTTAAATTTTCATCAGAAATAGTGTATAGTATAATTCCAGGTTTTGTCCTTACTTTTTCAAAAACTTCTTGAAGCACATTTAGGTTTCTTGTCATTGGCCAGTGATATTTTTTAACTTCTACGTCACTAAATTTAGCAAGGGCTGTATTTGCTGCATGCTTTACTGTTTGACCAGAAGACTCTGAAACTAAGTGAACTATTAGTTTTTTCATTTTATAAACATCATTGTTGTGGATAAATATTTAATATTTCTTTTTTTTTAACTGTTTTTTTCTTATAAATACAGACTTTATAACCAACTATATACTATGTTGACAATTATGTGTAGAACATAGGTAGTTTTCACATATACCCTAGTTATCCTCAATTTCCAAGGTATTGAACACATACATATGCACTGTATAAAATGATCTGTGGATAAAATGAATAAATTTTAAAGCACTTGTATGCATATAGAAAATAGAGATAATAAAATTGTTGATAAAAATGTGGGTAAGTTATAATCTCCCTTATCCACACTACCAACAACAACTATAATATTCTTATATATATAATATATTATTTAGTAGGAAAAGCTAATGAGTACATTGATAGATACTTTTCAAGGAAAAAATACCAGTGTTCCTATTTGGCTTATGAGACAAGCTGGTAGATATATGCCTGAATATATGGAAGTAAGATCTAATGTAAGTAATTTTCTCGATTTATGCTATGACTCAGAAAAGGCTACTAAAGTAACTTTGCAACCAATTGAAAGATTTGGTTTAGATGCTGCAATATTATTTTCTGACATACTAGTTATTCCTCATGCTCTTGGATGGGATGTTTCTTTTGAAAAAGGAGAAGGACCGATACTTAAGAAGTTTGAATCAGAAAATGATCTTCACCTACTAAAGGATAAGTTTTTAAATAGAATAAATCAAGTATATGAAACAGTAGAGAAAACAAAAGCTAAACTTCCAAAAGATGTTAGTCTTATAGGATTTGCGGGAAGTCCATGGACGGTTGCTAGCTATATGCTTGAAGGAAGGGGAAAGCAAGATTTTTCTGTTAGTAAAAATTTTCTTTATACAAAAAATAAAGAAGCACAAAAATTAATTAAAATTATAACAGAAAAGACAATAGAATATTTATCTAATCAAATCTTAGCGGGAGCAGATGTTATTCAGCTATTTGACTCATGGTCTGGAATATTGAATGGAAAATTGTACGATGATTTTGTCATTAAACCAACAAAAAAAATAATAGATACATTAAAAGAAAAATTCCCATTTGTGCCAATTATTGGTTTTCCACGAGGTTCTGGTTACCATTATGATGAATATATAAAGCAGACAGGCATAGATGGAGTTGGGGTAGATCAATTTACGCCAATAAAACAGATGAAATTATGGCAAAAAAATTTAGTAGTACAGGGAAATTTAGATCCAGTAATTTTGCTGGGAAATAAAGAAAACATAAAAGTTGCTGTGGATCAAATTATGGAATCACTAGATCATAAAAATTTCATATTCAATCTTGGTCATGGTATATTGCCGACAACTCCAGTAAATAACGTCGAATATCTTGTCAACTATGTCAAAAGCTTCAGATAGTACAAAAACTGCAATAGTGTTGTTTAACTTAGGCGGTCCAGATAGTTTAAAAGCTGTTAAACCATTTTTATTTAACCTTTTTAATGATAAAAATATAATTACATTACCATCTTTTTTTCGATATTTTATTGCGTGGTTTATTTCATCAAGAAGAGAAAAAACAGCAATAGAAATATATTCGCAAATGGGCGGTAAATCTACTATTTTAGAAGAAACACTTGATCAAGCAAGTGCTTTAAAAATAGAGTTAAGTGACAAAATTAAAAATGAATTTGAAGTTTTTATATGCATGAGACATTGGCATCCCATGACTAATGAAATTATATCTAGTTTAGAAAATTATAGGCCAGATGAAATCATACTAGTGCCACTATATCCGCAATTTTCAACTACAACTACGGCATCATCGATAGAAGAATTTGCGAAGATAAAAAATAAATCTTCAATTAAAGAAGTTCCTTCTAAGGTAATATGTTGCTATCCACAAGATGATAATTTTGCAAAAGCTCATGCTAGCCTTATTACAAAAGCAATAGACCAGGTCAAAGATAAAAATAATTATAGAATATTATTTTCTGCTCACGGGCTACCAAAAAAAATAATTGAGTCTGGTGACCCATATCAATGGCAAGTTGAATCATCTGTAAATGCAGTCATTGATCAGATGGCATTTGAAGGATTTGATTATAAAATTACTTACCAAAGCAGAGTTGGTCCACTTGAGTGGATTGGTCCAAACACTGAGGATGAAATTAAAGTTGCAGTGATAGAAAGAAAAGAATTGGTAATTGTTCCTATTGCTTTTGTTAGTGAGCACTCAGAAACTCTCGTCGAACTTGATATAGAATATAAAGATATTACTAATAAACACGGTTTGAATTACATCAGAGTTCCTACACTAAGTATCAATAATCTGTTTATTAAATCATTGAGTGAGATTATACTTAAAGCAAAAGAGAAAGGGGGAGAGTTTTTAGCCTCTTCGTCGCTTTCAAGGATTTGTCCAAGTGACTTTACAAAATGTCCGTGTAAAAAGTAAATTAAGAAAGATTTTATGGCAGATTATTTTATGTGGTACAAAGCTATTCATGTGATATCAGTAATATCATGGATGGCAGCAATGTTTTATATGCCAAGGCTTTTTGTTTATCATACTAGAGCAGAAATTGGTTCAGATATGGATAAAACATTTCAGCTAATGGAACATAAATTACTAAAAATAATTATGACCCCATCTATGATTTTAACTTATTTTTTTGGTATATTAATAGCTTATATATATGGTTTTGTTGCTCTGGGAGCTTGGTTCCACATAAAAATGACAGCTGTTATTGGTTTGACTATTTTTCATGGATTGCTTGCTAAGTGGAGAAAAGATTTTATAAATGGCAACAACAATCATTCTGAAAAATTTTATCGACTTATGAACGAAATACCACCAATACTAATGATTGTTGCGGTCATTATGGTTATTGTTAAACCCTTTGAGTAAAGTCACTTGTTTACAAATTAGAGTATTTGTGGTACAATGTGCCTCCACAGCTAACTTAAAACAAACACCATTTTATGGCAAAGCTTGAAGTGCTAACCGCACCAGATCCAATTCTAAAAAAGAAAGCAAAACCTGTCGAATTAGTTGACAATTCAGTCAGGAAACTTATGGATGATATGCTTGAGACTATGTATGAAGATAGAGGCGTAGGCTTAGCTGCAAATCAAGTGGGTGTACTACAAAGAGTTTTAGTGTTAGATTTGCAAAATGATGATGAAGAAGAAAGGCCAGAGGGATTTTACCCTCTATATATTGCTAATCCCGAGGTAACTGAAGCATCAGATGAGATGATTGAGGCTGAAGAATATTGTTTATCAGTTCCAGATCAAGGAGTTCCTGTTTTAAGGCATGCTTCAATTAAAATAAAATACCTTGATTATAACAATAAGGTCAAAGATCTTTTTTCTAGGGGGTGGCTAGCACGAGCAATTCAGCATGAAATGGACCACTTAAATGGGAAAATACTAATTGACTATTTATCTATATTAAAGAAAAATGTGGTTCTTCGTAGGCTTGCAAAATTAAAGAAAGAGTTAAAATAAATCATTAGGATTAAATAGCAAAATATAGATAATTGTGGATATAATTTTCATGGGAACGCCAGAGTTTGCTATGCCCGCTCTGCAACATTTAGTTTCATCAAGAGATCATAAGATAAAGGCAGTTTTTACTAGAGCTCCAAAGGCACGAGGACGCGGAATGAAGCTTACTAATTCGCCCGTTCATGACTTGGCTCTTTCGCATAAGCTAGATGTTTACACACCAACAACGCTAAGAAACGAAGAAGCATTTAAATTGATTGATTCAATCAGAGCCGACATAATCATTGTTGTTGCATATGGTTTTATTATTCCCAAAAGCATACTAACAGCTAAAAAATATGGTTGTTTAAATATACATCCATCAAAACTTCCTAAATACCGAGGAGCAGCACCATTACAAAGAACTATTATAAATGGAGAAACGGAGACTTCTGTCTGCATAATGCAAATGGATGAAGGGGTTGATACTGGTGATATTATTTTACAAAAAGATTTAAGTCTGAGTTCAAAAATTACTTTACAAGAACTGCATGATGAATGTGCCCAGATGGGTGGAAAGTTACTTTTAGAGGTGCTAGAAAATATTGAGAATTTGCCAAGAGTTAAGCAGTCAGAGAGCGGAGCATCCTATGCTGATAAATTGACAAAAGAAGAGGCAAAAGTTGATTGGAAAGACTCGGCATTTAATATTGATTGTAAGATCAGAGGAATGAATCCTTGGCCTGGGGCTTATTTTATTCATGATTAT
Source organism: Rickettsia typhi (assembly GCA_945907105.1). Classification (GTDB taxonomy): domain Bacteria; phylum Pseudomonadota; class Alphaproteobacteria; order Rickettsiales; family Rickettsiaceae; genus Megaera_A. The sequence goes on from CAMDSB010000002.1 coordinate 14,484, forward strand.
AAAACTATTAAAATACTAGAGGCAACTTGGACTAACAATGAACATAAATCTAATCCAGGAGAAATCCTGAATAGTGATTTTGAAGTAGCTTGTGGCAGTGGAACATTGATAATCAAATATCTAAAACCAGAAGGAAAGCCAAAAATGCTAGCAACTGACTACCTACGAGGTGTTTCTTCTAACTTGTAAAATATTATACTAGCTTCAAGAATAATTTACTTTCGTTGAGTAATTTGTTGGTTTCTTTTGGGTCAATTATTATTACTTCATTTTTTTCAATAGCGACTCCATTGAATAGATGTTTTGCTAGGAAAAATATTGTGTCGGGCCCTATGACTGGAATATCTAGCCTCGTATCTTGAGCGGATTTGGACATCTTGACTAAAACACCCCCCGATTCTTTTTTACGCAAAAGATCGCATCTTCGAATTAGATTATCAGTCCCTTCTGCAGCTTCTATTCCAAGCACATGGCCATCACAGACTATAATAGACTGCCCAACATCTTGAGCGCCTAATGATAGTAGAACTTTTTTGCCAAGTTCTATGTCGGCACAATCTTGATTTGAGGGAGATTTAAGGCTTAAGATAGAGCTTGGATAGTTGCTTAGTTTTAATATATCCCTTGGTGATATTATTTTAAATCCTCTAGATTCTACATAATCTGAAACTATTCTTAAAATATTATCATCACCAAGAAATTTCTTTTTTAGTATCTGGGCAATCAATAATGAGCCAGCCATATCAACTTTCAATGACTTTAAGTCTGGCCTATTTATTCCCCCAACGATTATGATATTCTCAACTTTAGACTCATTAAAGTATTCTAGAATAGCTCCAACCGAACCTAGTGCAAATTTTTTACTAGAAGCTACATCTGATACAAAGTCTATATCTAATGCGACAACATAGCATTTGCCACTACAAGAAGTATAAATATGAGCAAGTTCGCTAGGTAATTTACCACTTCCGGCTATTATTCCCAGTACTGGCAACATTTTAAAACCCACAAAAAGTTCTAGAGTTGTCACTTTGTAGGAATTCTACAATTTCTTGAATAACTTTATTTTCTGGATAATTTGCTTTTGCAAGCTCAATCCTCTGGTTAAATACATGACTAGAATTATCACTAAATATTTCTTTGATAACTTTACTAGCTTCAATTGATTGGACTTTGTCAAAACCTCTTCTATTCATTCCAACTAAATTCAAGCCTTCTAAGTGGGCTCTATCGCTAGTAGCTAGGCCATAGGGTATTAGGTCTCTTACTACTGCTGATACTCCGCCTATCATTGTATGAGAGCCAATTCGACAAAATTGCTGAACTGCAGAAAGTCCTCCAATAATCGCAAAATCTCCTACTTCAACGTGGCCAGCTAAACTTACGTAGTTGGCAAAAATTACATTATTACCAACTTTGCAGTTATGAGCAATATGTACCCCAACCATAAACAAACAATTATCACCAATAATAGTTGCCATAGCTCCTTCAGAGGTTCCATGCTGGATAGTTACGTACTCTCTGATAGTATTATTCTTACCAATAATTATTTCGGAATCTTCCCCATTATACTTAAGAGTTTGCGGGTATGAGAGTGAAGCAAATGGATATATCTTTGTTCCTTCACCAATTGTCACTCTTCCTTCTGTAACTATATGAGATTTAAATTGAACATTGTCGCCAATAATTGCTCCATCCCCAATAATACAATATGGGCCTATTTCAACGTTCTTACCGAGCTTGACATTTGTACCAACTATCGCTGTTTTATGAATCATAATTATTTATTGACTAGATTTATCTTTTACCATAGCTGTGAAAAGAGTTTCTGCAGCCATTTTTCCATCCACTTCTGAGCGAGCTTTAAATTTCCATACTGGCCCACGATTTTGTATAATACTCGCATACATGACTATCGTGTCACCAGGTTCAACAATTTTACGAAATTTAGCTTCTTCAATAGACATAAAAAACACTTCTTTATCTTTTGTACTTTCCATTGATTTTGCTACTAGCACTGCAGCTAGCTGTGCCATAGCCTCGATAATCAATACCCCTGGCATTACTGGACGATCTGGAAAATGCCCTGTAAATTGAGGTTCGTTTATCGTAACATTTTTTATGCCAACTATCGACTCATTCAATGTGATGGAGGTTACTCGATCTATCAACAAGAATGGATATCGATGCGGAATTATCGACATTATTTCATTTATATCAATTTTCATTTTCCTGTGCCCTTAACTAGTTTTTTCATAATAATTGATTGTCTATGCCAATCTCTTATTGGAACAGCTGGAGTCCCTCCCATTATTCCAGGCTCTTTTATATCCTGAATAACCCCACCTTGGCCAGCAATTTGTACTCCATCTGTAATAGTAATATGTCCAGCAACTCCAACTTGCCCCCCCAGTGCACAGTAAGATCCTATCGTGCTGCTGCCAGCTATACCTACTTGAGCAACAAGTATTGCTCCTTTTTTAATGTGAGCATTATGACCAATTTGAACTAGATTATCAATTCTGCAAAGATCTTCAATAATAGTGTCGTTCATTGAACCACGATCAATGCAGGAATTAGCGCCAATTTCGACATCGTTACCGATAATAACTCTGCCAATATGGTATATTTTTTTATGAACTCCTTTATCTGTGGCAAAACCAAAGCCATCTTGTCCTATTCTTGCTCCCGAAAGTATTACTACCCCATTGCCAATTATAGCATGGCTTATTGATACATTTGAGTCAATTCTTGCTTTAGAACCAACCTTTACTCCAAAATCTATAAAAGTTCCAGATTCAATGACACTGTCATCGCCTATTTCAACTTCATCTTCGATGACGACATTATGGCCTATATAGCAGTTTTTGCCTATTTTTGCAGAAGCGGAAACATAAGCAGACGGCATTATTTTTAATAAAGTGCGGCGAGCGCTCGAGTAGAACAAGTCAAGAGCTTTGGCGTATGCGTAGTATGGGTTATGCGCTCTAAGAAGTATGATGTTTTTTATATAAGTATTTTCAAAATCATAAGGCACTATGCACGCCCCAGCGCTACTTGATTTATAATCCTCAATGTATTTTTTATTGCTTAAGAAGCTCAAGGTTGATGAATCAGCTTCTGATAAAGATTTTATGTCATAAAATTCTTTTTCTGTATCGGTTTTTGAAATCTCGCAGCCAATAGTCGTTGCAATTTTTTGTATCGTATGAGGACCAGAGTTTGCATAAAATTTTTTTTCTGACATTTTTTTTCCCTTTAATAGCGCATAGTAACCTCATTTTGAATAAGGTTATCCCAACATTATATTGGAGTAAATTGAATATCAAAGGTATTTGTATGCTTTAGATGTATAATGTTTGCTGGAGGTCATAGGTAAATAATATAGCAACGCCCTAAGCACAATGTTTATAAGATAGGTAATATTGAAAATAACACCAGTATACAACAGTCAATAACAAAAAAATCTTACCCTTCTAAGTATTCTTGACTAAGAACATTATAGTAAATACTCTATATAAACTGGGTATTTATTAATTTATAAAATAGAAAATATTATGTCAAAAGTTGTAAAACTATTAGCCTTGTCAGTTCTTCTTGCTGGATGTAATGGTACATACCATAAACATACGCATAAATATCCGCATACTGACCCTATTGAGAATCCAGCTGATCAAGCTGCTGCAGAACATCATAAGCACCACCATCACAGCCATCATAAACATGATGCAATGATGGAATCTAAACATCCTGAAAAACATCATAAGCATGATGCAAAAGGCGGAAAAAACATTGAAAATCAAGTGACAAAGAATGTTATGAATCATTCCAGTAATGTAGCAAAGGATGCGGCTAATACTGCATCGGCTGTAACTACAGCAGCAAAAAGCATAAAATAATCACTATTTTTGCTTACTTTGAACAAGAGAAATACTATTTAGCTGCATTATTAAAGCCATCTTGAGTCAATTTCAGGATGGCTTTGCTATAAAGTGACCTCATAACAATTTACAATTGTTCTAACTATTTTAGATTATCAGACAGTTTTTGTACCAAACCATTTTTAGTTTATTTCATCTAATGGTATAGTTCTGCTTAGGTAACTGCCAACACTTATGCACTTCTTCCAATTAAAGATAAACAGAACTCAAATAATAAGTATGAAAGATACAAATGAAAAATTGATTGAAATTTGTAATATACTTAATGATTTAAATTTTCATGATGGTACATCAATAGGAGGAAAACTTAAGATATCTCGTACCGCTGTATGGAAATGGGTTAGTAAACTTCAATCTTATGGCATTGAAGTAACAAAAGTAAAGGGTAAAGGCTATTTGTTAAAAGAGCCTTTAATCCTACTTGATTCAAATAAAATTAGAAGCTTATTAGAATCTAAGCACTTTACTATAGATACAGTTGAATCAATTGACTCAACCAATAGCTATTTAAATAACCAGGATAAATCGGCGATTCCTCATATATGTATCGCCGAGCATCAAACTTGTGGTAGAGGCAGGTTCTCAAGAAATTGGTACTCCCCCTTTGGTAAGAATATCTATTTTTCTATGCAATATTCTATAAAACAAGATATTAGTAAGCTAGGTGGGCTCAGCCTAGCTATAGGAACCATAGTTTGCAGGGCAATAGAAAAGGCTTGCAAACTACCTCATTGCCTTATGCTTAAGTGGCCAAACGATATTACTTATAATGGCAAAAAATTAGCTGGAGTACTAATAGAAATAAGAGCTGAGGTTAATGGTAATTGCTCTGTGATAATTGGTATTGGAATCAATGTTAATATGCCAAATACAAGCCAAGTCGATTTCAAGCAAGAATGGACTTCTATAATGCAGATTACTGGTACATCCCAAGATCGTAATAATATTTGTGCAGCCTTAATTGATAAACTAATTCTTGGAACAGAACAGTATCTTATTAGTGGTTTCAAAAGTTATCTGCCAGAATGGAAAAAGAGAGATAATTTATTTGGTAAAATGATTCAGATTCATGATGGTCATGAGATTTATAAGGGAACAGCAGCAGGTGTAGATTTACATGGGCATTTATTAATTAATCTTGAAAACAATATGAAAAAAGCATTTTCAGCGGGTGAAGCCGCATTGCTCAAAGAAAATGCCTAAATATTGGTTCAAGGTTTAAATGATTTAATTTACGTCCATATGGCACTATACCTAAGCACAGAGTAGGGAGTAAAGATTTAAGACTTTCTATATTTTCACTCATTGCTTGCATATTCGGATCTATACAATTTCCTATCCACCCGATAAAAGGTAATTTTGCCTCTTTAATGGCTAGAGCTGTTAAAATTGAATGATTTAAACAACCTAGTTTTAACCCCACTACTAAAATAACTGGTAATTTCAATGAGGTTATTACGTCAGACATAAGTTCATGTTCATTAATTGGTGTATGCCACCCTCCTACTCCTTCAATTATAGTGACGTCTGAAGGGATTTTAAGCATCCTTAATATAGCTAACTTTATTTTTTTCTTTGTTAGAAGATAATTTTCTTGTTTAGCGGCAATATGGGGAGCAATTGCTTGTTCAAAAGAAAATGGATTAACTAGATGATAACCCACCTTAACTGAAGATGCATTCCTAAGATCGACAGCATCCTGATTAATAAGCATATAATTCTCTTTGATACATCCGGAAGCTAATGGCTTCGTACCTAAGGTAGCTAACCCGATTTTACTTAATTCTTCTAATAAACAAACGCTAATATGGGTTTTACCGACGTTAGTATCGGTCCCAGTAATAAATAATTTAATCATGCCTTGTAGCAACAAATAATCCTATTTTGTAAGTAAGCGATATTTGCTTACAATCTTCAAACATTTTATCAAGTTTAGTGATAGGGATAAACCTTGTAACTGGATTACATAAATTGACATTTGTGCCCGTGTTCTTAAGAGATTTTAAAGCGCTCAATGCATCTTTATATAATTGATCATAAGTAAAAATACAGAATTTATTTAATAAGAAACCAGTGTCTTGAAGTAAGATTAAAATTTCTTCTGATTTATAACAGTGATTTCGGAATTCTTTTTTAAGTTGCTTAAAATTACCGTCAATAGGTATAGAGAAAGCAAGCATACCTCCTCTTTTTAATTGTTTAAACATCATTTTGAAAGTCTCTACAAGATTTACACTCCAATTAAATCCTAAATTAGAGAAGGCTAAATCAAGCGTTTCATTAGCAAAATGGCTGATATTATAGTTACCAATTATGAAATTAACATCGAGCGTCGCCAGTTGATTTTTAGCCACTAATACAGATTGTTCAGCAAAGTCGATGGCGTAGTATTGATTATGCCCATAGGTATCTATAAGCATTTTTGTGCTTAGGCCGGTGCCGCAAGCAAAATCTGCTATCTTTTGTTGATGAAACAAATAAGGTTTTAGTAGTGCAATTAGTGTATTGCAGGTTTGGAGTTGTATTTTACTATGAGCTGTGTAGGTTGTAGAAGCTCTATTAAAAGCTTGTGAAATACGATTGTGAGACGAGTTATAAGTCAGCGTCTGTTGTCTTACATGAGCGTTTGTTAACATAAGCATTTCTCTAAATGACCAAGCATCTGAGTAATTTGTTCCCTCGTGTGATGGCAAGAGAGAGAAATTCTAATACGAGCTGACTTTACGGGGACAGTTGGTGGTCTGATACAAGCAACTAAAAAACCTTTCGTTAGGAGAAATTTTTGTGCATCCAAAGCTTTATTATTGTCATAAACGAGTATAGATTTTATAGGAGTCATATCCTTTGCAACTAAGTTCAATCCACGTTTTAATGATTCTTCAATAAAAATCTTGATGTTTTCATTAAGTTTATCTCTTCTCCAGCTTTGTGTTTTTATTACTCTTAACGCAGCTAACAAACCCTGACATATAGCTTGAGGAAGGCTAGTAGTACAACGATAACTTTTAGCAAATTGTAGAATCATTTCTATCAGTTCTGTTCTACCAGATACCATAGCTCCAAAACCACCTAATGCTTTGCTACAAGCAGTAACCAAGCATGGAATATCATCCTGAGATAAATTTAACTCTTCGCAAATGCCACCCCCGTTTTCTCCAAGCACTCCAATTCCATGAGCATCATCAACAAGTAATAGGCTTTTATTCTCTTTGGCAATTTTTGCTATATCAGCTACTTGAGTAACACCGCCCTCCATACTAAAGATACTTTCAGTAATTATAATATCAGCAGGGGTTTTATTGGCGAGATGCTTAAGATGCTTGATATTTTGATGTTGGTATCTGAAATGCTTAGCCTTTGTCAAAAGAATTCCATCTAATAATGAGGCATGGCATAATTTATCAGAAAATATTACTGACTTTCTATTTGCTAGAGCAGTAATCACGCCTAAATTTGCTATATAACCAGAAGTAAAAAAGATTGCTCGGTCTCTGTTTACAAATTCAGCAAATTCTTTTTCTAATTTTTGTTGAATAGTAGAGTATCCAGATACTAAAGCAGAAGAACAGCTGCCAAAACCAAAAGATTCCACTCCGGTGATAAATGCTTTAATTATTTCGGGATAATTAGATATTCCTAGGTAATCGTTGCTAGTAAAATTTATATACTGTTCACCATTAATATGAATGCTGTCCTTATCGCGCTTAGAAAATGTCATATTTTTACGCGCTAATCCTTGCTCCTGATATAAATTTAATTTATTTTGCAAATTAGCGTATAGCATTATTTAATTCTCCTGGAATTTAAATGACTCTACGCCAATTTTTTTAAATAATCTTTTATCCCGATTCATAGTTGAATTTTTTGCCGTGAGCAAAATATCACCATAAAAAACTGAATTAGCACCAGCCATAAAGCACCATACCTGCATTTCATCAGACATTTCATGACGTCCTGCTGATAAACGTATCATTGACTCAGGGAACATAATTCTTGCGCAGGCAATAGTTTTAATAAACTCAAAATTATCAATAACAGTGATTTTTTCTAATGGAGTTCCTTTAATCGCAATGAGACGGTTAATTGGTATGCTTTTAAGCGGCCTAGGCAATTTGTTTAACTGTAGTAAAAAATTTATGCGATCTTCTCGAGACTCTCCCATACCAATAATTCCACCGCAACAAACATTAAGACCAGCAGCGCTTACATAATTTATAGTTTGTACCCTATCTTCATAAGTGCGAGTAGTGATGATTTTTTTGTAATATTCTGGTGAGGTATCTAAATTATGATTGTAGTAGTCTAGCCCAGCTTTTTTTAGTTCCTGGGCTTGCTCTAAGGTCAGCATTCCTAATGTCATACATACCTCTAGCGATAGAGATTTAATTGTCTTTACTATTTCCAATATTTTAGGAAATTCTTGTGCTGGAATATTTCTCCATGCTGCCCCCATACAAAATCGTTTTATTCCTTCATCTTTTGCCTGCTTGGCTTGCTTAATTACTTCTCCAAGTTCCATAAGCTTTTCTTTTTTGACTCCTGTTTTAAAATGTGCGCTTTGTGGACAATAGCTACAATCTTCTGGGCAAGAACCTGTTTTTATAGAAAGCAGAGAACAAATCTCCATATCCGTACTATTAAAATTAGTCCGGTGGACTAAATGAGCTTGGTGTATTAAATCAATAAATGGAGTTTCATATAATTGACCAAGATCATCCTTGCTCCAACTAGTTTTGTTCATAAGTATCTGGGTTATTGAAATTTGCATTATTCTATGTTATGTTCAAAAATCAGTCAACTATAAAAATACATAAGGTTAACTAATGTCCCAAGTGGAACTACAGAAAGAGAGTTTAAAACATATATGGTATCCTTGTTCACAAATGAAAGACTACGAGCAATTTAAGCCTCTCGTAGTTAAATCTGCGCAAGGTAGTTATATTGAATTAGCCGATGGCACAAAAATACTCGATGCAATTTCTAGCTGGTGGTGTAAATCTCTTGGTCATAATCATCCCAGATTAAAGGGAGCTATGATTGATCAAATGGAAAAATTTGAACATGTGATTTTCGCAAATACTACTCATGAATTAATTGTTAATTTATCTCAACGTTTGACTAATTTAATGACTGGGCTTAGCAAAGTATTTTATGCTGGCGATGGGTCTTGTGCAGTGGAGATTGCTATGAAAATGAGTTTGCACAGCCGTTATATTAATAGCGATGCGAAACGTAATCGCTTTATTACCTTAAAGAATAGCTATCATGGTGAAACTATAGGGGCTTTAAGCGTTAGCGATATAGGATTATATAAAAATCCTTATAGTTCAATATTATTTAAGCCTTATGTAATTGATAAAATACCTTATGTTCAATCAATCCATGACCCACTTTGGGATAATTGTTCAGAAGAATGGGATAAGTTGGAAAAGTCATTAGAAAAGTATATTGATAGCAGCACAGCTTTGATAGTAGAACCCATTGTCCAAGGTGCTGGAGGAATGAAGATTTATAGTAAGGATTTTTTAAATCGTTTAGCAACATGGGCAAAAAAACACGATATTCATTTAATCGCTGATGAAATAATGACGGGCATAGGACGAACTGGTAAAATGCTTGCTTGCGAACATGCAGGCATTCAACCAGATTTTATTTGTTTAGCAAAAGGTTTAACCTCGGGATGGCTGCCATTTAGTGCGGTATTAACTACCGAAGATATATATAATAAATTCTACGATAATTTTTCATCTGGAAAAGCTTTTCTTCATTCTCATACCTATTCTGGAAACGCTCTTGGCTCATGCCTTGCTCTTGAAACTTTAAATATCATCCAGGAAGAGCAGTTACATATAAAAGATATAAATCAGGTGATGTTGAAGAATATGCATGAGATTGGAAACAAAACTGGTCGCCTCGAAAATATACGCGGTATTGGTGGAATTGTAGCCGCAGATTTAATTTGTGCTAATGATGACGTAAGAGTGGGTTATTTGACGTATCAAGCGGCAATAAAAGCTGGTATTTTACTGAGGCCTCTTGGCAATACTATTTATTGGTTACCACCTCTTAACATAACCGATGAAGATATCGAGACACTCAAAAGCAAAACTATGCAGGTATTATTAGGAATGTCTATATGATCTTGTCGCCGGTTGATCGTCCCAAGTTCGCATATGTACGAGGTTTTTGCCATGAATTTTGCTAAAAACAGTCTCCTTCAGCTAATAGATGCAATAGAAACAAATTAATAATTTATCAAAGTGTGCTACAACAGACCATCTTGGTATTTTGACCATAAGACCTCAACTTCACTGGATCGTATGAGAGTTAAATGTTGCTTTAATTTGTCTAAATTCCAGTCCCACCATTTGATCTTCAAGAGTTTCTGAATCTCATTATCAGTAAACCGTTTTTTAATTAAACGCGCGGGATTTCCACCCCATATTTCATAGGATCCAATATTCTTCGTTACCAGGCTGCGTGCACCTATGACAGCTCCATCTCCAATCTGAACTCCAGGCATAAGCATACTTTCTGCGCCGATCCAAACATCATTGCCAATCATTGTATCGCCTTTGAGTTTTTGTCCTTTAGGTGCTACTAAATTATAATTATCAAAATCGTCGTCTAGAAAATCGAGTGAATAAGCTGCAATCCAGTCATAGTTATGTCCTTGTGTTCCACCCATCATAAACTTCACGCCTGTTGCAATTGAACAAAATTTGCCAATAATAAGACGGTCTATTGCGCCTGTATCTCGATGATTGTCTGCTTCATCAAGATACATAACGCAATCTTCAAAAGCCTTGTCATGATAGTACCCTGAATAGTAAGAGTAATCGCCTGCAATAATATGTTTTGCTTTAACATGATCTTTAATAATAATTGATTCTCTATAACTATTGAAGATAGGCATATATTTATTTTATTAATAGCGGTTAGAAAAGCTCCCTGGGTGCATTTATATAGTATAGTGATAGTAAAGTATATGTAATTAGGTTATGCAAAAGCATCTTTTTGAGGCACTATTCTTACAAATTATTTATAAAATTAGATAAATAGATATGAAAAAATATATAGTATTTTTGTTAAATCTTTATTTTCTGACATCCCTCTTAAAACATTTGCGCTTGCCTCTTAAAGAAATTTATGTGTCCTCAAATATGGATAGATAAGTTCCCCAACTAATTTTAGCATCCCTATATGACGGTGCTAAGCATGTATGATGGCTATTTTTTTCTCCACAGCAACTTCATTGTTACCATTAAGGAAGAGCAGGAAAAGGTAATTGTACTTTGGATAATTAATGGTTTTAAAAATAAAGTAAGGCCATAAGTTAACCATAAAAGGGAATCTATACAAATAATAAGGTACATAATCAATGAGATATCACTTACAGAATGTGATTTGAATGTTTTTACTACTTGAGGAACTAGGGAAACAGTTCCTAAAATTGCTGCAGCAAAACCTAGTGCTTCTATGTTGCTTAATAACCATTCCAAAATAATCTCTCCCTCTTGTTTTACTTGTTAAAATAAGTACTGTTGAATCTGTTAATCGTCTAATATAGATTCAGCAATTCTTTTGTAAAGATACTACTAATGGGCAGTAACTTTCTATAAAAATTTTAACTTTCTTTTTTAATAAGCTACCTCAGCTTCATTTACAAAAAGGAAGACAAAGAGAGTACTAAACCTTTTTAATCTAAGTAGTAGTCTCTAGGTTTGGTTCCTTATATATGAGCGAATGTAACGGGTTCTTTGCTGGACGGGATGCAGCTTATTATAGTTCTTTTGGCATCGTCAAAACGATGTATTGACTTTAATCTTTTTGCTATATATTCTCTGTTCATGTTAAAACCTAAAGTTAATACAGTATTCATGCAGCAATCGAAGGTTGGCTATGTATATATCAGAGAGAAGTGTTTGAAATTATTAAATCATGAATTTGATGATTTATCTAATGTAGTTGGTGATTTTATAATTGATATAGAAACTTCTCATACTTCCTCACCAGATCAAGTAAAATTATTAGAATTACAGCAATTAGAGTATAATCAATATATTGATCCCAAGTTTATTAGAACAATGTAAATTTAGTGTTTTAATTTATCCTCAGACTAAGAGATTCCAGATTAAAGTTCAACAACAGCATATTGGTTCTCAAAAGATAGTGGAATTTAAATCCTCTCAAGTTCATAGAATTACTATTGAGGGTAAAAACAATAATTTACTTACAATGCTTGTTTTTTAGATTAAAACTGGTAATTTGCTGTGACGCCCAGCATGGTGTAGTATATGAGACGAAAGTCTTTAACCCCATTTCGTACACAGAGTCATATTGTTAGCTTTAAACCAAGTGAGAAGTTTTTACAAGATGTGGCTTAGGTACTGTAATTAACCTGATATATATGATGAAAAGATTTTATTCCTCTTTAATAACCTGGATTATATCTTTCCAGCTGATTTCTCTTATCCTTGGCTATATTACTAAACTTGGAATGTATCCATGGTATGGACAATTAGTTAAATCTTCCCTTACCCCTCCTGGATATTTTTTTGGCATAGTTTGGCCTCTTTTATATATTGGCTTAGCCATATCAGGTTGGAAGTTATACAAACAAAATAAGAATACCTTACTGAAATGGTATTGGATTCAGATGTTTTTAAATTGGCTATGGAGTCCAGTATTTTTCACTTTGCATATGATTGATCTAGCACTACTGATTCTAATTTTGCTTGTGGCTATTAATGGCTATATCTTGCTCCAGCTAAGAATTACAAGTACTAACGATTTATATAGGTTGCTACCATATTTCTTATGGTTATGTTTTGCTACATATTTAAACACCGTAATAGTACTGCTCAATTAATGCTCTGGGCTCTCTTAAATAACTTACAAAATTTACGAGGTGTAAATCCGTTGTCAATGAGGTTATATACTTATTATTGGTAAGTTTGCTGGTATTAATTGTTAAATTTAAAGTAGAAAAATATAGCCAGTCAAGTTAGTTAGTTTTTATACCAAAGCAGTACAAAATCCAGAGAAATAGCTTGCGGGATGTCAAAAAACTTATCATTAACTAAAAACTTTATAAAATATTAATTTTATATGTTATACTTGATCTCTATAATCAAAGAGGAGTTCTTGTATAATGTCTAAGAATGATGGAACTAAATCTGAAAGTGACTTACCTAAGAAAGAAGAAAAGAAAGGTCTATTAAGCAGAGTAGTAAGAGACGTCAAAAATCTGGCTGTTGGAATAGTCTCGCTACCTGCTCATTTTGCGACTAATCCTGTAGATATGGCTGGTAAAACAGCTTTGATAGCGGCAAGTGCTATACCAGTGGTGGGATCATTTGTTGTTGCAGCTTATGCTTTCAAACAATCTATGCGTAACGAAAAATTAGGGGTTGGGTCAGTAATCAAATCATTGGCGAAAGGTGCTGTTGCTGGAGCGATTGCGGGCGTGCCAGGAGCGGGACCTGCAATTATGACTGCCTATGTAGCAACAAATATTGGTGAACAAGTAGAACAAACTGTTGAGGCTACTAAAAGAGGTGGGGTTCCAAAAACTACGCTTGAAGTTGTACGCGATAAGTACAAGGAAGGCAGGGAAAATATTAAATCACTTGGCGATCCAGAAAAACGCGCAGAAATTGGTCAAAAGATCAAAAGCTCTATGAGTATACAAGGAATTAAGGATGCTGTTAAGGTTATGGGAGAAAATATTGGGGCGCTAACTAGTAAAGGCGTAGAAGAAAGGACTCAAAAACTTGCAGAAAAAATAAAACAAGATGCTCCAAAGCCATCTGTAGAGCAACAGCAACCCTCGGTTACAAAGCCATCTATAAAGACACAAATAATGAATAAAGTGTATAAACAAGTATCTAAAATTCGAACTAATTTAGCAGAAAGACAAAATCAAAAAAACTCCTCACCAACAACAAAAGTTGATGCCCCAAAAACTGTAGTCCCTTTTAAGCCGCCTAGTAGAGACAGATAGGGAGAAGTTATTTTGCACGATCAAGTTAATTGAGTTTTTTAACACTGATCCAGGGCAATTGCATTAAATTTTCTTACTATGAGTCCCTATTTGACGACTGCGTGCTATCCTCCCCGCATTAGCAGAGGAATTTAAATGATGTGGATTAACCTTCGTATCTAATTCTTTTAAATTTGAATTATATATATTAGACAATATATTTTTCTTATTTGTTAAATAGGCTTCTTGCTTCTTTAAATCCTCAACTTCTTGCTCTAACTCCATCAATGCCTTTAATGTAGTTTGGAGCAAAGCTGACATTATTTTAGGACGATTATTAGTCCCATTATCTAAATGTTTCTTGGACATTATTAAACCTTATTAATTTTACTAATCTTTGTCACAAAATCTAGACCATCAACCAAGTAACTTTTGCATCGTACGACCAATTTCAGCAGGAGAGTTAGACATCATAACCCCAGCGCTGGTTAGCGCCTCGATTTTATCTCCCGCAGAACCTTTGCCACCCGCAATAATGGCACCAGCATGGCCCATTCTTTTACCAGGAGGTGCTGTTACACCTGCAATAAATCCAACAACAGGTTTTTTGATTTTATGTCTTTTGATAAAGTCAGCTGCATCTTCTTCTGCATTGCCTCCAATTTCACCAATCATGATAATTGCCTGAGTATCATTATCGTGTAAAAATAATTCTATACAATCGATAAAATTAGTTCCATTTACCGGATCACCACCTATGCCCACACAAGTAGACTGGCCCAGACCAACAGCAGTTGTTTGAGCCACAGCTTCATATGTCAAAGTGCCAGATCTGGAAACAATACCAATCGTGCCCTTTTTATGAATGTGACCTGGCATGATCCCAATTTTACATTCATCAGGAGTAATCACTCCAGGACAGTTTGGTCCAATCAACCTGGTTCTTGAACCAAGTAAAGCTCTTTTGACCTTAAGCATGTCTATCACAGGTATGCCTTCGGTAATGCAAATTACTAATTCAAGCCCAGCATCGATTGCTTCTAAAATTGAATCTGCTGCAAAGGCCGGTGGAACATAAATCACACTGGCATTGGCTTTTGTTCTATCAACAGCTTCTGCTACTGTATTATATACTGGTAAATCTAAATGGGTTTGCCCTCCTTTCCCAGGTGTAATGCCACCAACCATTTTAGTGCCATAGGCGATTGCTTGCTCAGAGTGAAAAGTACCTTGAGAGCCTGTAAAGCCTTGACAAATTACTTTGGTATTTTTATTTATAAGTATCGACATATTATTATTGCTCCCAAATCTATACAGCTTTTACAATTTTTTGTGCCGCATCTCCTAGATCATCAGCAGCAATGATTTCTAAGCCAGAATTAGCTAGTATCTTCTTTCCAAGCTCAAAATTTGTGCCTGCAAGACGAACTACTAATGGCACTTTAACACCAACTTCCCTTGCAGCAGCTACTATCCCTTCTGCAATAATATCGCATCTCATAATACCCCCGAAGATGTTTACTAATATGCCTTTTACCGCTTTATCTGAAAGAATAATTTTGAATGCTTCAGCAACCCTTTCTTTATCGGCTCCACCGCCAACATCCAAGAAATTTGCCGGCTCTGCTCCATATAGTTTAATAATGTCCATAGTTGCCATGGCCAAACCAGCTCCATTCACCATGCAGCCAATAGTTCCATCCATCCTAACATAATTTAAATCAGCTTTACTTGCTCTTACTTCAAGAGCGTCTTCCTCGGCTTCATCTCTCAGAGCAGCAATTTCCGGGTGACGGAATAATCCATTATCATCAAAATTTATTTTTGCGTCCAGTGCTAGCAAATTACCATCAAGAGTTTCTACAAGCGGATTAATTTCTATTTGAGAGGCATCTGTAGCAATGAAAGCATTATAGACCGATTCCGCTATTTTCATCAGCTGCTTTGCTTTATCACCCGAAAACCCAAGTCTAAAAGCTAAGGCTCTGCAGTGAAAAGGCATAAGTCCAGTAGCAGGATCAATTGAAATTTTAATAATTTTTTCTGGTGTTTTGTTGGCTACCTCTTCAATATCGACTCCGCCTTCAGTTGAAGCCATGAATGTTATTCGATTTGACGCTCTGTCAAGCACGACGCTAAAGTAATATTCCTTAGCAATATCACATCCTGATTCTATGTAGACTCTTTTGACAATTTGTCCCTTTGGCCCTGTTTGATGTGTTACTAGAGTTTTACCATACATGTCATGAGCAATACTTCTAGCCTCTTCTTTGCTATGTACAACTTTTACGCCCCCAGCTTTACCTCTACCACCAGCATGAATTTGAGCTTTAACAACGTAGACCTTCGCCTCAAAATTCTTGATTAAATCATCAATTTCTTCAGCTTTCAAAGCAACAATACCATGAGACGTAGGCACCCCATATTTAGCTAGAACTTGTTTCGCTTGATATTCGTGAATATTCATCTTGCACTTGTATTTTTGATTAATTTTTATACCACAGGTCTTAGTCTATAGTAAAATATCAAGAAAAGTAAAGGAAAAGAAGAAATTGTGCTAGAATTTAAGCACATTAGTCTTTTATCATAATTGTTGCGGACACGGTCATAGAAATTTGAGTTTCGCCTGGTTCTGCAACAGGAGAAGCCATCTCATTTTTTGCCATAGCTCCCATTCTCATTGCATACTGCATAACGGGATAGGGTCTAGATGTATCAGCATCAACATTGATACTTACAACTTTTATTACATCTTTACCTAAAGCTTTTGCTACCCGTTTTGACTTTTTCATTAGTTTCTCAACCGCTAATTCCATCAATGAATCTCGCACTTCTTCTCTCGTATCATTGGAAATTGTATAACTTAGCCCATCTACAACCAACCCAATGTCTTGCAATTGACCAGTAAGTTTCAAAATATCATTTGTTGATTTTCCAGAGATAGTAACCCCTTGGCTTCCTCTCCAGTTTATTTTTCTTTCATTATTTTTATTAAGCACCACTTCATATTTATAGACAGAATATTGCTGTGTTGAAACTTTAGCATCTTTTATCAGCTTAGCTTTTTCTAGCGCCCTCGCCATTATGACGTTAATTTGATTTTGCACCTCTTTTGCAGTTGCAGCTTCGAATTCATAATGCAAATTTGCCACTAGCAAGTCTTCCGAAACCTCAATAAATTCAGTAGCGGAAACGTTAAGTAACGTGCCATCCTCTGTCTTATTTCCATCAGCTAAGCCGTTTAATGGACTAGCAAGAAGCAGGCATATAATTAATTTAATTATCTGATGTGTCATAAGTTCCTCGTTTAAACTAATGTTATCAACTCTTTGGCTGCCTTTAAACCTGTTTCAGTTATTTTTTTGCCTGAAATCATCCTAGCCAGCTCGTAAGATCTGGCTTCCTCTTCAAGCGTTCTTATTTCAACCACAGTATGAAGATCATGTTGAGTTTTTTCAACTAAAATATGCTGATCAGCTTTTCCAGCTACTTGCGGCTGATGAGTTATAACAATGATTTGTACCGCGCTGCTGAGTAGTTTTAAGCGTAAACCCATTGAGTCCGCAACAGAGCCACTAATTCCAATGTCTATTTCATCAAAAATAACAGTTTGCTTTGGAGCCTTATCAAATAAGGCCACCCTGAAGGCCAACATAAAGCGCGATAATTCTCCCCCAGATGCAATTTTATCAATAGGGGATAAACTCATTCCAGGATTTGTCGAGGCAACAAATCGTACCTTATCCATTCCATTTGCTGAGGCAAAATTAGGGTCTGATTCAATTTCAACAACAAAAATGGCTTTTTTCATATCAAGAGTCGATAACTCTTGCATAACTTTTTTCTCAAGCTCCATAACTATTTTTTTTCTGTGAGCTGACAAATTTTGAGCCAGAGTAAAGTAATTTTGTTTAAAGGATTCAAGCTGACATTCTATTTCAGAATTCATCTGAACATTATTTTCTAGGCTTAACAATTTTGTTTGAGATTTTTCAAGAAGATCAACTAAACTATCTGCGTCAGAGGAATGTTTTCTCGCTAGAGTTCTTATCTCATATAATCTTTCTTCAATCTCTTCGATAGAAAATTCTTCTTTATCTAAGTCACGCAATATCTGCTGTAGAGTAGTTTTAGCATCCTCAATTTTATCGTAAGCTAATTCTAAGTTAGAACTAACTTTCTCAAGCAATTCATTGTTAGCAGAATTTGAAATAGATCTTTGTGCTTTCCCAATAATTCGTTCAATCGAGCTTTCTTGAATTTCAGCTAATACAGATTGAATCAGTTGTTTCTCTTTCTCGTAAGATTGCAGTTTTCTTTTTATATCAGCTAATTCTTGCTCTTCACCTTTCTTTACTTGGGCTAACTCAAGCTCAGCACAAACATGTTTTAAATAATCTATTTCCTTATCAACCTGGTCTTTTCTAGTTGCAATTTCTTTGATTTTCTTTTCCGTTTCTTGCCAATTAGAATAACTAACTGCAACCTGTTTTTTAAGGTCTCCAAGTCTGCCAAATTCATCTAGAATAAATTGATGTGATGCCCCATGAAGTAGCATGGTGTGGTTATGCTGGCCGTGAAGTTCAAGCAAATAATCGAATAAACTTTGCACAAGCTTGGCTGTTACAATTTGATCGTTTATAAAAAACTTCTTACGCCCTAAGGTATTTTGAGTACATTTTATAATTAGGACATCAGCTTTATCAACACCTATCTCTTGTAGATAATTATCTAGTATTTTGCTAGCAGTAAAAACGAGAGTTACCCAGCATGATTCTGCCGATGGTCTAACGGGGTTGCCGGAGAATTTTTCACCTAAACAAAAAAGGATCGCATCAAGAAGGATGGACTTACCCGCACCAGTCTCGCCCGTAATAGCGCAAAAGCCTTCATTAAAATCTAATTCTAATTTCTCAATTAGGATAAAGTCCTTAATATGAAGGCTTTGTAGCATTTCTCTATTTCAATAGATTATCACTATATTTGCGCCACTGACTATCTGGGTAGTTATGAGCAAGAACTGTGGCGTATTTTTTTGCTTCCTCAACAAGTCCAAGCATTATATTGCTTTCTACAAGTCTATATAGCGCCTCAGGAACGTGTGAAGTAGTATCATAGTTTTCCACTACTATTTGGAATCTTTTTATAGCAGCTACGGGATTTCTTTTATTTAGATAATAACGTCCAACAAACATTTCTTTTCCGGCTAAATGATCCTTTACTAGGTCTATTTTTAAAGCAGCATCAATCGCATATTTAGAATCAGGGAATCTCAAAATAACTTCTTCAAGACCCTGTCCTGCATACTCAGTTTTGGACTGATCAAGCCTTACATCCGAGATTTGAACATAAGTTGCAAGCGCTTTTAGATAATACGCATATGCGATATCTTCATATCTAGGGTGAAGTTTGATGAATATATCGAGTACATCCACAGCTTCTTCATATTCTCCAGCAAGATATAGCGAGTACGCTTGCATAAGTTCAGCTTTTGGTGTGATCCTGTTACCAGGATGTTGAAAAAATACTTTTTCAAATTCAGCAGAAGCTTTTTTGTAGTCGCCCTTTTCCAACTCTGTGACACCTTTATTATACAATTCTTGTGCCGGAACTACATCTTCATTATCTTTTAGCTTGGATTTGCAGGCAGAAAGTGCCAGAGATACTAAGAGTATAGAAAATAGTGATTTAATAAAATTCATAATTTAAGACCAGATAGGTTATATTTTTATTCAAATTTATATACATGAGAAAGTAGTCCAAGTACAGCATCAATCTTTAATTGTGCAAATATCCTACTAGTCTTTTTTATCGTCGTCTTTCAAAGAAGATTTGAAGGCTTTAAGACCTTTGCCAAGCTCTGACATAACTTGTGGCAATTTTCCTGCACCAAATAATAGTAAAATGATTAGCAGAATGACCACCAATTGAACAAGACTAATTCCCATAATATTATAAAAAAAATAAGTTAATTAAGGATCGTTTCGAAAGCTATGATAGCTAATTTTACTTCTTAAATCCAGGATAAATTTGGCGTTATCTATAGTAAGCTTACTTACATCCATAAAAATAAGGAATTTTAGAAAACATTATTTGCTTGATGTATTTATAGATATGGTGACCCCTACGGGAATCGAACCCGTGTTTACACCGTGAAAGGGTGTCGTCCTAACCGCTAGACGAAGGGGCCTTAAGAAACAATGAACGCTCCTAAGTCTTGCCTTTATACAGCCTATAATAGAATATTGCAAGAAAGATTTGAGCTATATTAAGACTCTCCATTAGAAAGTTATATTTTACGAATGGAAAATAAATACTTTCGACGGTATTTAAGTAAATTTTAAGACCACATATTTTTCATCTTTGAAAAAAAACCATCGCTACTATAATTTTCTTTTGTTTCGCCAAATTCTTTATCAAGCTCTTCTAGGAGTTCTTTTTGTTTTTTAGTTAGGTCTTTAGGAGTTTGAACAAAGGCATGAGCATAAAAATCACCTCTCTCTGATGATCGAACTTTAGACATTCCCTTACCTCTTAGCCTTAGCTTATCTCCTGTTTGGGTACCTGATGGTATTTTTAATGTGACAGTTGACCCATCAATAGTTGGGATTTCAACTTCTCCTCCCAACGCCGCTTTTGTAAAGTTTAATGGTAATTTAAAATGCAAGTTGGTGCCTTCCACTTGGTAAATATTATGGGGGGCTACTGTAATAAAAACATACAAATCACCTGGAGCACCGCCTCGTAAGCCCGCCTCTCCTTCTCCAGCAATTCTAATCCTTACCCCATCTTCAACGCCATGTGGTATATTAACAATTAAATTTTTGTGTTTAGTAGAGCGTCCAGAGCCATGACATGCCGTACAAGGGTTTTTGATTATTTGTCCCTGCCCGTTACATTTATTGCAAGTCTGTTCTATAGCAAAAAATCCTTGCTGCATACGAATAGCTCCAGTTCCGTTACATTGTGGACATGTGCTGTTGGCATTAGGCTCATTAGTTCCCTTTCCCCCACAAGGAGAACATTTAGCTTCTGTATTAAAATTTATTTTTTTATCTACGCCTGTAAAGGCCTCTTCTAAGGTAATAGTAAGATTATATTTTAGATCTGAGCCTCTTACTTGACTTGACCTTGGCCTAGATGCTCCTCCCCCTCTGCCACCCATGAAATCGCTAAAGAAATCGCCGAATATATCATTTATATCGTGATTACTAGCGGTGCGAGAATTAAATCCTCCCCCTCCTCCACCTTGCTCAAATGCACTATGTCCCATTCTATCGTAGGCAGCTCTCTTCTGTTCGTCTTTTAGGACTTCATAAGCTTCACTTATTTCTTTGAATTTTATTTCAGCTGACGGATCACTACTATTAGTATCAGGGTGGTATTTCTTAGCCAGTTTGAGATAGGCCTTTTTGATTTCAGCGCCATTTGCAGAGCGCTCAACCTCTAGCACCTCATAATAATCTCTTTTTGTCATGTTTAGTTCCCTACTGGATTGGGTATAATAATAAACTTAGGCAGAATTATTACATAAAAAATCACTAATCTTCTTAAATCTAAGTTTATGATGAATGACGAGGGGATACGCAAATAGATATTTCCCCTGTCATTTACCATAACTAAAATTACTTATTTATCACTAACGTCTTTAAATTCACCATCTACAACTTTGCCATCAGTAGTTTGTGAGGATTGCTCAGCGTGCGGGGTGGATTCAGTGTCGTTATTCCCGTACATTACTTCGCCAATTTTCATACTTGCCGCGGCCAAATCTTCTGTTTTCTGAGCAATTAATTCAATATCGTCTTCTGACTCCATTGCTTTTTTAAGAGAGGCAATAGCATCTTCAATTAATTGCTTATCATTAGCTTCAATTTTTTCTGCAAAATCTTTCAGACTTTTCTCAGTCGAGTATATGAGTGTATCTGCCTTATTTTTTACCTCGATAAACTCTTTGAGTTTCTTATCCTCTGAGGCATTTTTCTCAGCATCCTTGATCATTTGCTCAATTTCTTCGTCTTTTAGACCGCCAGATGCTTGAATAGTAACTTTTTGCTCCTTTCCACTGGCTTTATCTTTTGCTGATACATGGACAATACCATTAACGTCAATATCAAAGGTAACTTCAATCTGAGGCATACCTCTTGGTGATGGAGGGATTCCTTCTAGATTAAATTGGCCGAGTAATTTATTATGAGCAGCAATCTCGCGTTCCCCCTGAAATACTCTAATGGTTACAGCATGCTGGTTGTCGTCAGCTGTTGAAAAGACCTGACTTTTCTTTGTTGGAATTGTTGTATTACGATCAATTAAGCGTGTAAACACACCGCCCAACGTCTCAATACCTAAGGATAATGGAGTAACATCCAATAGCAATACATCTTTTACATCACCTTGTAATACCCCGCCTTGAATAGCAGCGCCAAGAGCAACTACTTCATCAGGGTTAACTCCTTTATGTGGTTCACGCCCAAAAAACTCTTTAACCTTTTCAACCACTTTTGGCATTCTAGTCATACCACCGACCAAAATTACCTCGTCTATTTCATTTGGCTTCAAACCAGCATCTTTTAGGGCTTTTTTGCAAGGTTCCATAGTTCTGTCAATAAGGTCGACTACAAGAGACTCGAGCTTTGCTCTGCTAAGTTTAATATTCATGTGCTTAGGACCAGAGGCATCTGCTGTAATATAAGGCAGATTAACATCAGTTTGCTGAGCAGTTGAAAGCTCTTTTTTTGCCTTTTCAGCAGCTTCTTTGAGGCGCTGCAAGGCAAGTGGATCTTTTTTCAAATCAACAGAAGTTTCTTTCTTGAATTCGTCAATCAGATAGTTCAAGATTGTCATATCGAAGTCTTCACCACCCAAAAATGTATCGCCATTAGTAGCCTTTACTTCAAAAACGCCATCACCAATTTCAAGTACTGATACGTCAAATGTACCACCACCTAGATCATAAACAACTATTGTTTTATTTTCTGTTTTATCAAGCCCATAAGCTAAAGCAGCAGCAGTTGGTTCGTTAATAATTCTTAAAACTTCAAGACCCGCTATTTTACCAGCATCTTTAGTGGCTTGTCTTTGTGCATCATTAAAGTAAGCCGGAACAGTTATTATCGCCTGAGTTACTGGTTCTCCTAAATAATTCTCCGCTGTTTCTTTCATCTTTTGTAGTATATAAGCGCTTATTTGGCTTGGAGAATAACTCTTTTTATCAACTTCTACCCATGCATCACCATTAGCAGATCTAACAATCTTAAAAGCCACCATCTCTTTATCTTTTTTGACCGTTGGGTCATCGTAACTACGTCCGATTAATCTTTTGATTGCAAACAGAGTGCCTTTTGGATTAGTCACCGCTTGCCTTTTTGCTGGTTGCCCAACTAATCTTTCGTCGCTGTCTGTAAATGCTACCATCGAGGGAGTAGTTCTTTCCCCCTCAATATTTGCCAGCACTTTTGGTTCTTTTCCATCCATAATTGCTACGCATGAATTAGTAGTACCAAGATCAATACCTATAATCTTTCCCATATTAATATCCTCGCCTAAAATAAATGTTTGACGGCCGCAATAATCGCTTTCCTAGCCCTTGACATTTGATATAGTGCAGGATAAGTTTTTTACAAGAGCAGGGGGAATAAATATGTTAAAATTTTTAAAAGTTTTTGCGATAACATTATGTTGTTTAACAGCAACTGTTTATGCTAATGACGCAAAAATGAAAGAAATTGAAAAAATTAGAAAATCTATTGTAACGATCAATAGCAGAGTGCCAGTTTCCGCTTATCAAAATACTGGAAGCTGGTCGGGAACTGGATTTATTGTCGATGGAAAGAAAGGTTTTTTAGTAACCAATAGCCATGTTGTTGGTAGAGTTTCAGTGGGAACATATTTTATTACCTTTCATAACGGTCAACAAGCTGAAGCGAAGGTAGTCTATTACGACCAGTATGCAGATTTTGCTGTTATGCAGATAAATCCGGAAGAATTTCCAGCAGAGTTTGAGGTTGTTGAATTTACTAATGAAATTCCAACACTCGGATCTGATGTATTTATAGTTGGTAATACTGAAGGCCAGGGTTTTTCATTCCATAATGGTCACTTATCTGATTTATACGAAATAAATGGAGAAATGCCTCAAGGATCCTATGTCATTAACATGAACTCAACGGGTGGTGCTAGTGGTTCCCCGGTACTCAATGTTGAAAACAAAGCAATAGGTGTGCTCTATGGCGGAGGAAAAACTCATGCTTTAGCGCTCAAAGGAGAGTATGTTACTCACGTATTAAAAGAACTGCAGGCAGATAAAGTGCATCTGAGCAGAAAACATATTGGAGTCATTACAGAACTTTACTCATTGGATAAAGCTGTTAAGCATCGTAATTTCTCCCAAGAAGAAATGAGTAATTATATAAAAGAATTACCTAATGCGCGTAACAGAGCAATCATTGTCAGAAAGATCTTACCTGGTGGGACGGCAGAAGGTAAGATTTTACCTGGGGATATTTTATGGCAGGTAGAAGGTAAGCAAATAGGAGCAGATCTATGCCTTTTTGACCTTGCAATGAGCAACCCAAATTCTGATAAAATTAAAGTTACTATCATTAGAAATGGCAAAAAACTTGAACAAGAGATTAAACTCTATGATCTTGAAACAAATAAAATCTCAAAGATGCTCGATTTTGCAGGCGGACTATTTTTTGAAGCTGACGATTTTGTTGCTGCTAAATCAGGAATACCAATAGGTAGTGTCGCACTTGCAAATGTTCAAACAGGCAGTAGTTTTAGTAGCATTCCAGAGATGTTTGTTCAGGACTATAAGTCTGTGTACAGAATTCAGATCAAGTCGATTAATGGGACAAAAATTAATTCGCTTGCTGATCTTACAGCGGCTACAAACAAAGCTATAAAACAGAAATATGTAAATTTAGAGTATATGAATTTTCAGCCATATTTTCCTACCTTTGGGGCGGATAGAGGCTTTATCTCTGCTCATGAAGCATTGATGCAAGATATTACTTTTGACAGTATAGAAAGCAAACCTAGAATTCTGAAATACGATCCAAAACTATCTGAATGGATATCAGAAAATTTTTAGATAATGGTGCCGCTAAAAAGAGTTGAACTTTCGACCTCATCATTACCAATGATGTGCTCTACCACTGAGCTATAGCGGCAAAAAATTGGTATTTTTAACTAAAGAGCTGTTACAAATTAACCAAAATTATGCAAAATGATTTTAAATGCCATTTTCAGGATAACAAAACGTATACTGAGTAATTTTATCTAGAATGGATTTGTTAAGAGCAGATTTTTGCCATATTATCAGCATATCGTCAAGAGAAATTAGTTTAAATGCCCAATAAAAAAGAAGAAAGAGCTGACAAAGTAAAGCAAAAACAAGATAAACTATCGATGGCTTTGCGTAAAAATTTGCAACGTCGCAAGGTAGTAAAAAGTATAAAAAAGATAAAAGAACAAGATGAGTGAGTTATTTATAGGTTATATGAGCGGTACCTCATGTGATGGAGTTGATGCTTCCTTGATTGAAACTGATGGAAAGAGTATGTTTAGGGTTATTGCTAATACGCATATACCTTACCCTCAAGAGTTTAAATTTGCTCTCAAGAAGCTTTGTGGTCAGTTTGTAGAGCCTCTTGAGATCGAGAAAAAGCTTACAGAATTCCATATTGAGGCTACGCTTAACTTGCTTAAGAAGACAAAGTATTCCAGTAAGGATATAAAGGCACTTGGTTTTCATGGACAAACTATTTTACATAAGCCAGATAATCAGTTGATTTGGCAAATAGGAAATCCACACTTGCTAGCCCAAGGTACAGGGATAGATGTAGTACATGATTTTAGGAGAAGAGATATTAGTCTTGGTGGTCAGGGAGCGCCTTTAGTTCCTATTTTCCACAAGTTATTGATGCAAAATCAAAAGCTACCTGTTGCAGTTCTCAATATAGGAGGTGTAGCCAATATTACTTATATAGACGAAGCAAATAAAATAGTAGCATTTGATACTGGTCCTGGTAACGCACTCATTGATGATGCCATGAATATATATTTTAATAAGAGTTATGACAAAAATGGCAAAATTGCTTCGAACGGGAGAGTAGACCATTTAGTTGCTAGCGAATTTTTGGTTAATGAATATTTCAAGCGGCCTTATCCAAAATCTTTAGACAGAAACTCATTTGAATATGTAAAGGGAATTCTTGCTAATCATTCTCCAGAAGATATCATTGCAACACTTACTTACATTACTTGCGCAACTATTGTTCGTGCTATTGAGATGTTACCAAATATTCCTGGTAGTATTTTTTTATGCGGTGGGGGAAGTAAAAATACCCAAATCGTGAACTGGCTTAAATTAGGTTTGTTAGAAAATGGCGTTAATTCAATAGTAGAAAATATTTCTACTATTGCCGATCTGAATGCTGATTATGTTGAGTCTCAGGCGTTTGCTTACCTCGCAGCTAGGTTTTTTAAAGACCTACCTAGCGCTTTTCCGACCACAACTTCAGCTATTCGTGAAAATATTTGTGGGTGTTTAGTGAGGAAGCAGTAGTTTCAAGCGTTGGTATTTATGTCACGCAGGTTATCATACGTCTGGAGGAAAACATGTATTGATGGTTTAAAATTAGAAATAACTAGTATACAATTAGGGTTATGTTATTTCTGGGCCAATAATGGATTAGGGTAATAGCTTTTTTAAACTGAATAAAATTTTTTAAGGAGACCTGAATATGATTATTAAAAAAATTGCAGTAGCACTATTTGCTGTTGTTTTGTTAACTGGCTGTAGCGCTTCAAGAGGCAAGTACGGTGATAATAACAAACATATAGCCGAATTTGAAAAAACAATTGGCGACAGAGTACTATTCAAACTAGATAGTTCTGATCTTACTTCTGAGGCGCAAAGCACTTTAACCCGTCAAGCAGAATGGCTAAAAGATCATAAGCTTTTTAATATGACTGTTGAAGGTCACTGTGATGAAAGAGGAACAAGAGAGTACAACATTGCTTTAGGCGAAAGAAGAGCTAATGCTGTTAAATCATTCTTGATCGAGCATGGTGTAAGCGCAGAGCGTATTGACACAATTTCTTATGGTAAAGAAAGACCAGCAGTTATCGGTGATAATGAAGCTGCGTGGAGTCAAAATCGTAGAGGTGTAACGGCTATTAGATAAGCTTATAATATCTATAGGTTTTACAAAAAAACCGGCGTAACCTAGAGTTACGTCGGTTTTTTATTTTTGGAATGGTTACAAAAATTTGTTCTAAACCTAATTTACCTCCCTAAAATTTTGATGTGGTGGTTAGTAAAAGACAATTCTTGTCTAAAATTCTGTCAAAGGTACAATTTATCTTAATTTCACGGCCTTGATGTGTTAGAAAGGGATTGAGATCATTTATTACTTGAGTCTAGTGGCTTACTATAGTAAATACTCAAAATTATGATCAATTTGTGTAAGTACAGGCTCTATATACCATATGTTTAGAAATTTCCTTCTTCTCCTATTAAGTTTGTTTTTGCTGAGTGCTTGTAAAGAAGCAAGCGAAACAGAAACTCCCGCCCGAGATCAGATAAAAAATTACAGTAAAGAGCTGGAAGATTGCAAGGACAATGCTGAAAAAAAAGCTAAAGAAGAAAAAGAAGATGCAGGAAAAGTAGAAGAGAAAAAAGTTAAACATGTCAGAGGTTATGATATCGAGCCTGATGATATGGTTTTAGGGGATCGTAACTCAAAAATCGTTGTTGTCGAATATTTCTCTCCTACATGTCCGCACTGTGTAACATATCATAAAAGAATCCTTCCAGAGCTCAAAGCGAAATATATTGATACAGGTAAAGTGGCTTATGTTATGAGAGAATTTATTGGTAATAAGCAGGATCTTGATGCAACAGTTCTCGCCCGTTGCGACGGTAGCCTGGAAAGTTATCTCAATTTTATAAAGGTTATTTTAGAGCAACAGGATAATTGGGCCTTTGGTAAAAATTATCGTGAAGTTCTAACAAATATTGGTACTCTCGGGGGGATAGGACCAGAAAAATATGCTCATTGCTTGAATGACGAAGCAAAGATTGAAATATTGATAGAAAATACTAGACTTATAGCAAGGGAACCAAAATTTGTAGGAACTCCGAGTTTTTTTATAAATGGTAAGCAATTTACAAAGCCTTATACGTTTGAAGAATTATCACAAGCAATAGAAAATGTAGTGATCGCCTATGAGTAATAAAAAATATGAAGAAATTGACAGAGAAATTGACCATCTCAAGGAAGAAAAAAAGGAAAGCACATCCCTAGTGGGTAGTGGAAGTACAGCATTCAATATTGCAGTGGAGTTGGTTTCAGGAGTTATAGTGGGCGTAATAATTGGTTTGTTTTTCGATAATTTATTTGATTCAAAGCCAGCCTTCCTTATAATCTGTTTAATCCTCGGGATAGTTGCTACTTTTAGATCAATTTGGAATAAATACATTAAAAATAATGGCGTATAATCCGCTAGATCAGTTTAAAGTAAAAGAAATAGTCAATATAGAAATTTTTGGCTATGACGCTAGTATTACAAACTCTTCCCTTTTTATGCTGATTGTCGGCGCCTTTATAGTATTTTACTTTATGCTAGCATTTAAAGGTAAAAGCCTTGTTCCATCACGTTTTCAGCTTAGTGGTGAACTAGCTTATGGAATGATTACTGATATGCTAGATCAAAGTGTTGGCGCTAAGGGCAGGAAATTTGTTCCACTGATTTTCACCTGATTTATGTTTATACTTACCTGCAACTTATTTGGCATGATCCCCTACGGTTTTACGGTCACTAGCCATATTTCTATTACGTTTGCTCTAGCGATGATGGTATTCTTATTAGTCACGTTAGTTGGAATATACTTGCATGGTTTTCATTTTTTCTCTCTATTTTTACCGGCTGGAACACCCTGGTGGCTTGCTCCTCTGATGGTCGTAATAGAATTATTTGCATATTTAGCCAGACCAGTTAGCCTATCACTTAGGTTAGCAGCTAATATGGTAGCGGGACATGTGTTACTCAAGGTTATGGCTGGATTTGTGGTTTCAATGGCTATTTATTTAAAGATTTTACCTATACCTTTTCTAGTGATTTTAATAGGTTTTGAGTTATTCGTTGCGGTGTTGCAGGCTTATATTTTTACGATATTATCCTGTGTTTACTTAAGCGATGCGTTAAATCTGCATTAGTAATTTTGCAGGTGGTTGGTTCAAGTAGATGGCTGGGGATTTTGGAAAGCCGATAACTACTTGATTTTATGTTTAATAATAATTTCAGGAGAACAAAATAATGGACGTAATGGCTTTTAAATATATTGGTGCTGGTCTTATGGCCTTTGGTATGTTAGGTGCAGCCCTAGGTGTAGGAAATATCTTTGGTTCTTTGCTTAACTCAATTGCACGCAATCCATCTGCAGGTGACCAGTTGCAGAGAATGGCTCTGATTGGGGCTGGTCTTGCTGAGGCAATGGGTTTATTTTCATTTGTTATTGCTATGCTTTTGATTTTTACTTAATTTATATTAAATTAAGTGTTGGATTAAATGGTAAAAAATGTAGCCATCTAGATGGCTACATTCCCAAGTGGACCTTTCAGCCGACTGGTTTGTACATATTGGAATAAGTATACAAAAAATACTCTTCGCGTGGAATTCAAAGTTCAGGTAAGGTATATAATGAAAATAGATTAATTAAAGGATAAGACTATGCCACAGTTTGATGTATCTTCTTTTAGCTCTCAGTTATTTTGGTTGGTTACTGTTTTTGCATTTCTTTATTTTCTTATAAGCAAGTTTATTGCTCCAAAGGCTGAGTTGATCCTAACGCAAAGGAACAGTTTTTTAGAAGAAAATATCGATCATGCCCAGGAGTATAGTAAAAAAGCTAAGTTTATAGAAGCATTACATAAAGATAAACTGGATGAAGTTAATGCGTATGTTGAGGATCTTAACAGGCAGGCTGTTGAATCGATGAGCTCTCATTTTCTACATCAAAAAAAGGAGCTAGCTATTATTCTTGATATGAAGAGAGAGAAAGCTCTTGCTGAGATACAGGGTTATGTGGATAAATTTCATGTAGATGAATCGATATCAAGCATCAAGTTAGCTGCTTTTATAATTCATAAAGTTACAAATAAGGAAGCTGATATAGAGCTACTTAAAAAGATTCATGGTAAAATAAAATGATGCATTTTTTCGACGCGAGCTTTGTAATTGCAGTTTGTTTCGTAATATTTATATATTTAGCTTATAGACCTGTTAAAAAAGCTATTCTAGCATCTCTTGATGCTAGAATAAATGAGATAAAGGAAAAACTTTCCCAGGCAGAGAGGCTTAAAGAAGAAGCAAAAAGTTTACTCGATGAAGTAGAGAAGGAACTAGGTCGATTTGAAGCAAGAAAAAAAGATATACTAGCAAGTGCACAAAATAGTATCGAGCGTCTTGTAGAAACAAAGAACAAGGAGATTGGTCTGCTATTAGCACGCAAGAAGGACTCGGCTATAAAGGCTATAGATAATGAAAGAGAAAAAGCTAGCGACTCACTTAAAATAGAGTTTACTGAAACAGTTTTAAACTTGGTCAAGAGCTACCTTGTTCAAACTAAAAATAATGCCGTTTCGGATCAGGAAATAATTGAGCGTTTTATAAAAAAATAGCCTAGAAACGCTTCCAAAATAGAACTACCTACTTATACCCTATCTATATAAAAAATTTAGCATTTGTTTCTTGATAACTTCCTTGGCGGTGAGACCAACGGATTTATGGGTTGGTATGCCTGTGAAATCAAGGTTAGTGTCCGTCAGATCAAGATATTGAGCAAAAATAATTCGTTGCCCATCTTTTTCAATCCATCCTATAAACCATCCATTCTTTCCAGAACCACCACCTGTTTTGCCATATAATTTCCATCCATTCCAATCTTCTTCCTTATCCATAATTTCCCTTGTTTTTTCTTGAGCTTGCGTGGATAGGGCAAGTTCATTGGCAACTAATTTTTCTAGAAATTCAACTTGCTCAAGTGGTGAGATTTGTAGAGATGTCCCTAGCCAACTATTCAATAGACCATCATTTTTATACATTCCATCTTTACCAACTGTTCCAGAAACATCCTTATTTCCATAGTCTAGTTTTGAGACATACTCTTGGAACTTCTTCTCTCCTAGCCGCTCTGTGATTTGATGGGAAAACCAAACAACTGAATTTTTCATAAACGTTGCTGGTGTATGTTCTTGACACCAATGAGACTCTAATCCTTTCTTGCGTGTATACCAACTTTGAAAATTTTTCTCATACTCTTCCTTAAAGGCCCATTTTGGTGAATCTTTGTTTTCTAAAATTCTTGCATCGAATCCCATCAGAGCTAATGCAACTTTAAACGTCGAAAAAGGTGCGTGACGATCTTCATATTTTCCTATAGTCAGGATAGTTTTATTATTTTGTTTTGCGATAAAGCCAGAATGAGTATTTTGACTTAATTTGATATTTTTAAGCTCAGCGGCATTGGATAAACTTGTTAGATTCAAGCTTGCTGTAATAAATATCATTGTAACAAATTTAAATAAATTCTTTTTCATTTTCTATTTCTTTTTCATAATGTTAGCTTTGCAAATCTCCATACAATATAAATATTAAATAAAAAATGTAAATATACTTATCTATCTTACAGTTTTGATACCACAATATTAATATTTCTACTTAAGTTTTTATCAACTCTTGATTACAAATTTGACATATAACTACAAGTTAATAGAATCCTAGTTTGAAAACTAGTTACTAATTAAGTTCTAACATATGCATGCGGTAATTTTAGCGGGTGGCGCTGGTAGTCGTTTGTGGCCAGTATCAACGAGGCAGAAGCCTAAGCCCTTTATAAAGGTAAACAATGAGAGCTTTATCCAAAAAGCTTTTAGAAGAGCTATTGAAATTGAGTCAGTGCATAACATCATTACTGTTACTACTTCAGATTGTGTATCAGAGGTAAAAGATCAATATAACGAAATCATTAATTTTACTAAGAATAGTATTAGCAAAGAACTAATAGCTGAGCCTTGTGGGAGAGATACAGCAGCAGCTATTGCAGTCTCTGCAGTTCATGTTCTTAGTAATTATGGTCCTGATGAGATGATGTTGATATTACCATCGGATCATATCATTCTAGATTCGGTTGCATTTTCAAATGCGGTAAGGCAGGCACAAAGCCTAGCAAAGAAGGGGAAAATAGTAACTTTTGGTATCAAACCCTCATATCCTGAGATTGGTTATGGTTATATTGAATATTCTAATAACGAAGTATTTAAGTTTGTTGAGAAACCGTCATTTGGTCTTGCCTTAGACTATCTACAATCAGAAAAGTTCCTTTGGAATTCAGGTATCTTATGTTTTACTGCCAACTCCATCATAAAAGAGCTAGAAACCCATTGTTTTGATATACTATCAATGGTTATTAAGGCTATTCACACCTCAACGTCCCATAGCAACTCAGATTATTATAGAGAAGTACTTTTAAGTTCGCCTATCTGGGATACAATTCCAGAAATTTCAATCGATTATGCACTTCTGGAGAAATCTAGTCAAATCGCTGTTGTTGCCTGTGATATTGGGTGGAGTGATGTGGGGAATTGGGAATCCATGAGCAAATTGGAGCCAATGGATAAGAATGGCAATAGAGTAAAGGGCAATGTAACATTGTATGATACCGTTGATTGTTATGTTGAGAGTGTTAGTAACAAAACGATTGCTGTAGTTGGTGTAAAAGATTTAGCAATAATTGAATCAGAAAATGGTTTCTTAGTAATAGATAAGAAGAAAGCGTCAAGTGCTAAAGAGATATTTGCTAATTTACAGGAAAAGTCTACCAAGCCTATCAATGCGGCTCCTTAACGGTTTTTTCCTGCGGATTGCTCGTTAGAATTCTTTTCTACTATGAATAAAGCACTATTGAAATAAATGGAATTGTTATGCATTTTTGTGGCTTTTGGTTGCGATATATTGTCTTAACCTATACTTAATCTAAGCATTCTAAAAAATTATGTTGACATCTTTTACCTCTATTTGCAGATACAAAATGTATCCTAAAAATAGAGGTAGTATTGAGTAATTGCAAAAATGTTGCTTGACCACTAAAATATTACGCTTCCGTTATTCAGCGCCAGCAAGTTGACATGCTTCATATTCCAATAGACCGCATATATTATGAAAGCCCAATGTATGAGCTAAAATTCCCAGGTGATCTTGCAAACGATTCTCTATATTTGGTGTAAAGCCGTAAGCTTCATGCTCACTATATGTAGCAGTAACATACTCATCATACCCTTGGATAATTCCTGCCACTTCTTCTGCGTTACCAGATCTAACTGCAACCTATAATGCGGGCACTAACTCATCTATCCTTGCATTAAGCTCAGGAAAAATTTCTTCTTCCACTTCTTGAACTTTGATTGATTTCTGCTTCTCTTCTTCTCTTCCTTTCATAATTGTATTTTGTTAATGTTAAAAAACTACGAGTGTTCCTCTAGATATAATTAGTCTCTCTACTCGTAAGATGAGAGACTGCGGCATACTTCTAACTTTTTTGTTACATTTTGTCACCCTTAATTTCATTAGAAACTCTTTATTGAAGAACTGATTGTGGCTTTTTTGAGTTTAATTGTATCTTCTAATTCTTTAAAAAAACCTTTTAAATACAAAGTGTTGATGGGTTTGGTTGGTAAAAATTGAAACCCACAATGAGTTCTATGTATTTATCCAGAATCTCATTTTCTTTACGTAGCTATCATCCTCGCTTTACACATAAGCTCGAACCGGCAAAAATATTTTTTTTAAGGGAGAAAAGTGTTATAGTCTTTCGAGCAACATTATGGTGTTTTAATATGAATGAATTAACTTGTTTTAAAGCTTACGATATAAGGGGAAGAGTTCCAGAAGAGCTCGATGAAGAGTTAGCTTATAAAATTGGTTTGGCATATTCCAATATTATTAATCCTGGAACAGTAATCGTCGGCTATGATGTGAGGCTAGAAAGCAATTTTATTGCCAAAGCTTTAATAAAGGGGTTAACTGATTCTGGCTCAGGTGTAATTAATATTGGTCTATGTGGCACCGAGGAGGTGTATTTTCATACTTTTAGTAATGAAACTATTGGTGTAGGAGGCGGAATAATGATTACTGCATCTCACAATCCAAAGGGCTATAATGGGATGAAAATGGTAAGCAGCGGTAGTCGGCCAATTTCTCTTACTGACGGTTTGACCGAAATTCGTGACTATATTCTTAATGCAACTAATACTAATTTTAGTAAATTACAAGGTTCAGAATTAGTTAAGGAAGATAAAACCAATTATATTAATCATCTTATTGAATATATTGATATCAAAAAGCTCAGGCCTTTAAAAATTGTAGTTAATCCCGGTAATGGACCAGCTGGAATTATTATTAAATTGTTAGAGAAATTTCTGCCATTTGAATTTATTTATATAAACGAACAGCCAGATGGTAATTTTCCTAATGGTGTACCAAATCCAATGATCGTAGAAAATCGTATAGTCACTTCGGATGCAGTAAGGTATAATAAAGCTGATTTCGGTATTGCCTGGGATGGAGATTTTGATCGCTGTTTTTTATTTGATGAAAATGGCGATTTTATTGAAGGCTATTATATTGTAGGGCTACTGGCAGAAAGTTTCCTTACGAAATACCCCGGTCAGAAAATAATACATGATCCTAGGCTGATATGGAATACTGTCGATATAGTATGCCAACAGGGAGGAACAGCAGTGCAGAGTAAATCTGGGCATAGTTTTATTAAGAAAAAAATGCGTCAAGAAAATGCGATTTATGGTGGGGAGATGAGTGCGCATCATTATTTCAGACAATTTGCTTATTGTGATAGCGGGATGTTACCATGGCTAATTATTTCTGAGCTTCTAAGTAAAAATGGTGAAACTCTTTCTTCATTGGTAGGAAATAGGATTAGTAAATTTCCTTGTAGTGGGGAACTAAACTATAAGGTTGAAAACACAGCAGAAATTATTAAAAAACTGGAAGATCATTTTACACCTGAAAATCCTCGTATCGACAGGATGGATGGTATTAGTTTAGAATTTACTGATTGGCGGTTTAATTTACGAGAATCAAACACTGAGCCGTTGATTAGATTAAATGTCGAGGTCAAGGGCCAAGGTGTTTCTCTTCTTAAGCGTATTGCTGAGATTGAAGCAGTAATCAAGAACAAGTAAAGCCTTGAAAAGTAAAGTATAATAATCTAAATGATTTTATCTAATTTCTACGCTACCATCACTATAGTCTTGGTCATAGTCTCCGGTGGCATATACACTATCTTCCCTTAGATCAATTTCGGTAAAAATTGATCCTGGTTGCTCTTCACGTTCTTTTTTAATTTTGTCTTTATTTTTATCATTCTCTTTGCCTTCTATTCTTTCTTCTTTGTCACTATAAGCTCTATCCTTTTCTCTACTCGCACAACAGGACGTGGATCCAAAAAGGCGCTCCCAAAATGATTTTTCTTTAGACATAAAAACCTCTTGTTACTTTGATTAATACAATGAATATAGAAGACGTTATTTAATATGATAACCCTAAATAATTAAATAATAGTTAAGAATTTTACTATTTCCTAACCAATGTATAGTTAGGAAAATTATTATTTCCGTTTTATTATAAGGATGATAGAATGATTTGGATGAGCACTAAGGGTAAAATATGGTAAAGGAGCCTAAAGTTTGGGTTTTGGTAGATAAAAGGGTAGGTAATGCCAACCAAGCAATCGAGCTTGCCCAAACAATTGGCAAGAAATATG
This sequence comes from Rickettsia typhi, assembly GCA_945907105.1. Classification (GTDB taxonomy): domain Bacteria; phylum Pseudomonadota; class Alphaproteobacteria; order Rickettsiales; family Rickettsiaceae; genus Megaera_A. The sequence goes on from CAMDSB010000002.1 coordinate 50,260, forward strand.
CAATAAAAAATATAGAATATAATAGTTTTGGTTCTTTACCTAATTATTTTCTTAATATTTTTCCTATTCATATTAAAAAAACAGTACTTACCAGTTTGACTAATGAACCGTTGCCGGATGTTATCATTTCTGCTGGTAGAAGAACGGCAGTTCTTGCTCTATATTTAAAAAAACTATCCAACGGTAAGATCAAAATTATTCAAATAATGCGGCCTAATATTAAAACGAATCAATTTGATTTAATTATTTTGCCACAGCACGATAGCTTTAACTATACCTTACCGAATATAGTAAGAATAATTGGCGCGCTGACAAATGTGCAAGATAAAATTAAGAAATCACAAAGTGATTTTGATAGTAAATACCCTGAGATTAAGAATTATATCGCAGTGATAATAGGAGGTTCAACGAAAGGCTATAAACTTACTTTGGCTAATGCGGAGCTTCTTTCTAACACATTAACAAATATTTCACAGAGTCATTCTTTGCCGTTATTTGTCACTTTTAGTAGAAGAACTCCTGATATTGTAAAAAATCATTTTATCCAAAATTTTGTTTGGCCACACGTTATTTACGATCCGCTAAGCGAAGAAGCAAATCCGTATCCAGCAATTCTTGGTAGAGCGGAGTATATTATAGCTACCACTGATTCTATTTCAATGTGTAGTGAAGCTGTAAGCACGGGAAAACCGGTTTACGTGTTTTGTCCATCAAGCTTTAAATTGAAGAAACATAACTATTTTATTCAACAATTAGTAGATCTAGGCTTGGCAAGGAGGCTAGATGTTTCTGCAAATAATTTAGAAAAATATGATTATGTGCCTCTTGCTGAAATTTCAAAAGTTGCTGAGATAATAAACAAGAAAATACTTTAAGATTTATTTGTAAACTGAAGTTTTGGGACTCAAGTAAAGCAAAAAAGTCACAAAATAGCCGATGTTTTTGTTAGCTTAAATGGGAAGTTTAGATAATTAATAGTAGTTCCGCTTGTGTTTTTTTGGGCGGGTGTGTATCATTGGTACTAGGGTTTTCTATGTAACTCTTAATACTTACTGCCAGAGACTATAGGTTTTATTCAAATATTTTTTGGATAAAAGCTCCTTATTTCCTGCAGGAGTTAAAGATAAACGGACAATAACTCTTGATTCATAACTGCTAGAAACTAGCAAATATAACTAAAAACCTAAGGAGTCGATAAAATGGCAAACGGAAAAGTAAAATGGTTCAACCCAGATAAAGGTTATGGCTTTATTCAACCAGATGATGGCAACAAAGATGTGTTCGTACACATAAGCGCTTTAGAGCGTGCTGGCATATCTACGCTTAATGATGGTCAAAAAGTGAGTTACGAACTGGAAGATCAAAAAGGTAAGACTTCTGCTGTTAAAATAGAGCTTATTAACTAGAGTTCTAAGCACAAGTTAAAATTTTTTATATATGAAAGCTCCTAGCTTTTGGGGGCTTTTTTCTTAAGAAATGGGGTTCATGGTCTCAGGGTAAAAAGCCAACGAGCGGAATAGTTATTATGCCTAGAATAAAAATTATCCCGAACTTGGTTCAGGATAATTTTTATTCTAGTTTTGAAATAAATTAACTATCCATCAGCTGAGCTTCTTCTCCACCTAACGCTACTTCAAGCACTGCTTCAACTTTAAGAGGTGTTGGAGCGGCGATCTCACCTTCTTCTAAAGCACCCTCTACTTCTAATATTGGTTTGATAACCTCAAGACGCGGAGTAGCGATTGCTTGCTGGCAAATATCTATAATATGAGGATTTGTCGTATAATCTGGATGATCGTCTAAAATTCTTTTAATTACATCGATATGGTGCTTTGCAAAAAGCTCTACTGGGGCATAGTTTTTAGATCCAGATTCTTTAATTTCATCGAGTATCACTTTAAACATTAATATTCGAGAGATATTCAGCGTATCTTCTAAAGCGCTCAAGTTTTGGCCAAGAGTGCTGCTATATATCCTTCCAACATTTGTTAAATAATCATCACTCGCATAACGTAATAATTGTTCTTGTACTGATGGATCCCATTTGCCAGCTTTTAGTAAGATAGAAATAGGGTTAAGTACCGTATCATTTATTCTAGCACAAATGATTGGCATCATTATTGTTTCAAGATACTTATTATACAAACCATTGACTGCTACGTGTTTTCCCAGTAGATCTGGTGCATAGGTACTAGCATTAAGCAATGTTGACTTAAGAATATGTTCATTAATAAAATATTCGGGATGAGTGGCCAACATCGTGGGGACTAGTGTTGGGTGTTGTCGTACCAAAGCCACAGCGCAGAGAGGGTTATTCATTGGATTACTCATAACACCAAGGTTAATTGCCTCAAAGCAAAGCATTAAGGCTGAGTTAACATTCTCTGGAGTATTAAGTGGTCCCAGCTCTTTAGCTAAGAACGCCTCATCTACGTATCCCGAAACGCCGTATTCAATCAGGGCAATTTTGTGAACCCATGCTCCCTGTCTTGACGCTTCAAATACAGGATTTAGAATAGATTCTTGGATCTTCTGTTTTATAGTTAATGTAAGATCATCAGTCACTCCATGTTTTCTAATTACTTCAAAAACATTTCGTGATTTTATGGGCACTTCAATAGCGTCTTCTTTTGATTCTTCGTCCCTAATGAGAAATCCCTTAAGAAGAGCTGATTGTTCTAATAACATAATAGATTTTTTAACATCACCAAAATCTTTATATATACTAGCTAGGAACGTAAGGGCGACTGCTGCATGAGTTTTATTTCCAAGTTGTAATGCCATGTTATATGCTGCATTAGCTTTATTTAGGGCTTCAATTTTTATAGCTCTTACATCAATTTTATGACCAACGTGAGCAGTTGTAATATAGGCCTCTAAAATCGAAGGATGATCCGTATCTAAATGAGTTTTTCTGAATTCAACTGAGACTTTAGAAAGTTGAAAAGCCTCTAAAGGATTGGGGTGCATAGTAATGAGAGCCTTTACCATTTCTTCAATCAAGACAGTTATTTCAGGGTTTTGTAAGGCATTAGCGCTCTCAAGCAGATTCAAAGCTTCTGTAGCGTTCTCTAGCCTAATTTGATTTCTTTCTTCCGTTGAATTGATTGTTATTATAGCCTTTGCTTTGGCAAGTAATACTTCGCTCTTGAAAACATTTGATTCTTCAGGGGAAGAACTAGTCTCTATTTTACGTAAAGCTATATCAAATATCTGATTTTGAAAGATAGGATCAGGATAGTTTGCAACAAATTTGGAGACAAAGTTTTCTATTTTAGGCAAACCAATAGAGCTAATCTGAAGTACAACTTTTTCCAGTTGTTTTGCATTAGGTGTTTCAAGGCTACTATTTATTAACTTAATTGCAAGCTCTGTTCTTTTTAATGTAAACTCTTCAGCCGTCATCTCTTTCTTTGATACAACGTCTTTAGGAGCAAGTACCTTAGAGGTTACTTCTTTCTTAGCTACTTGTTTTCTTTCGCCTAATTCTTTCGGCGTCATTTGTTTCTTACTCATAAAATACCTTCCCTTTTAAGTTTAATAAATATTTTCAACTTATCACCAATCTAAGACTGATATAGAAACGTTAACACAGTTTATTTTCTTAATAAATGCATATCTTACTATTTTAATAAAAAGTTATTAAAATAGTAAGATATGCGGGCAGCCGGAATGGGAAGAGAAGAATATTAAGCTTATTCATGACATAATTTCTTATGAGGAACTCAGGTTCTCTATAAATACTTTAACAAAACATCTTGCATAATTTTTTTGGCAATTGGTGCTGCAGCTCTTCCACCGCCACCACCATGGTCAAAATATATTGATATTGCATATTTAGGATTATTAAACGGGGCATAACCACAGAATATTGCGTGATTTCTGCTGCCCCAGGCGATGTTGTCTCTGCTTAAGTCATCAGCGGCACTCTTCTTAGCTTGAACTTGAGCAGTACCGGTTTTACCAGCTATCTGCATTGATTTATAATCTATTCTGCTCAAATACCCAGTCCCGCCAGGAGAATTCATAGTATTGAACAAAGCCGTATTAATTATGTCAAGATGACTTTGTTGAATGTTTAGTTGAGTGTAGTTCGAATCACCAACAGCTATTTGGGGAGAAAATAACTTGCCATTACTAGCAATGGCTGTAATTAAACAGGCTAGTTGTATTGGGGTAGCAAGAAGAAAACCCTGTCCTATAGAGAGATTCAATGTGTCCCCTACCCCCCACTTCGTGCCATATTTCTCCATTTTCCAGTGCTGGGTTGGTACAAATCCACTAAGTTCGCCTGGTAAGTCAATTCCAGTGGGTTTGCCAAGGCCAAATCTGTTTGCAACTTCGATGATTTTAGCAGGACCTATCTGCCTCGCGACTGCAAATATATAGCTGTTACAGGAATATTTCAACGCATCAATCATGTTAAGAGCTCCATGACCCCGACTTCTAGAGCATCGAAAGCTATTGCCACCGAGAACTGGAGCCCCTGTACAAATAATTTTATGATCAGGATCAACTCCAGCTTCAAGTGCTGCTAACGCAGTGATAATTTTGAAAACCGATCCTGGGGGATATAGGCTTTTAGTGGTTTTGTTGATTAGTGGCTTGTACTGATCGGTTATTAAATCATTCCAATATTGATTGGAAAGCTTATTAAATTTATTCGGATCAAAGGATGGGGTAGAAGCACAAATTATAACATTTCCGTTGGTACAGTCCATTACTATTGCGCTGCAACCTTGAGCACTCATGTGCTTTAGCGCACTTTCTTGTAGTTGGGAGTCAATATTCAAGTGTAAATCATTACCAGACTTGCTTATATTTTTGCCTAACTCTCTTACATATTTACCCAAGGCATTTACTTCTATTCTCTTAAAGCCAAATTCACCTCGCAGATGTTCTTCATAAAATTTTTCAATTCCACTTTTTCCTACCTTAAATGTTTCATCTGCTAATTTTGTAGGTTCATTTTCTCTTGTTCCCGGTCGCCCCAGATATCCAATTAAGTGAGCTGTAGCCAACCCAGATTGATAGAATCTTTCAAACCCAGTATCAATGAAGATTGATTTAAAGTCAGCTTTTCTTTCTTCGATTACAGCAACTTGATTCCAATCTAGGCAGTCTATAACAAGTGCTGCTACTCGGTGTCCTCCCTTGCTAACTTTCTTCTTGATTTCATCTATTTGATAATCATCAAGCTCTAGTATTTTTACTAAATGATCAATTTCTTCTGAAAATTTTGGGTTGCCGTTTTTATCAAGTAACAAGCGGAAACAGGTATTATTTTTTGCAATTATTCTACCCTGAGAATCAAAAATCTGTCCTCTTGTAGGAGAGAGCAGGATCATCTTAATCCGATTATTATCTGAAAGAGTTTTATATTCATCTTTCTTGATGAACTGTATATAGAACATTCTTCCAGCTAATAATAAAAGAAGCCCTAGCTTACCTGCCCCAATTACAAAAGTTCTTCGGGTCATTATTTGTCTATCTGAAGCGTTTCTATCTAGCATTTTGACCTAATATATTTATCGATCTCTCTATTAGAGCAGATAGCGTTGGGTAGAAAAAAATAGTTGTTAGGAAATAAAAAATAATAGCATATCCTTCAATAAGATAATCACTTTTTATTAATACAACCAGATATCTTATCAGGATAATAAAAGCACTATATCCACAAAACACGGCTAAATTAGTGAAATACTTACGCAGTAAAAACCATTTGCTAAAATAATTAAGCCCCATATTGCCAATTATCAAAGCAAGAGAACTTGTTCCTGGGGGGAGTATGTGGAGTTGATCTATTGCCATTCCAATAATAAATAACTGCCAATATTTTAGAGAATGATAAGTACTTATATAGTAGATTATTATTATATCGAAGGCGGGAAATATTTCGCTAAAGGGTCCAATTTTGTACCACTGAAAAGGTAAGATAAAAATTATCCACAAATAGCTTAGGGCTAATAAATTAATAATCAGTTTTGAGATAAATCTATACATAAATGTAGTATCAAAGATTTTTATGTCTATTAACTGCTGCATTCATTATCAAACCAAAGCCAAGTAGCATGGACACCATCATTGTTCTTCCGTAGGATATTAAAGGTAAGGGTACACCAACAGCTGGTAATAATCCCATAACCATACCAATGTTTATAAAGATATGACAGAAAAATAATGTAACAATACCAATAGTCAATAGTTTAGCGAATTTGGAGCGGCAGTTGATAGCTACTGATAAAGAGCTAATTATTATTAGGGAATATAACACTAGCAATATGATTCCACCAATAAATCCTAATTCTTCCATCAAAAAAGAAAAGATAAAATCAGTTTCATATTCTGGCAAGAAACTAAGAGGGCCTTGTGTTCCACTTAGTAAACCCTTGCCAAATAACCCTCCAGAACCAATAGCAATTTTAGATTGAATAATATTATATCCTCTTCCCAGAGGATCTGCCTCTGGATCTATAAATGTTAGAATCCTACTGCGTTGATAATCATACAGCGTAAACCATATAGCCGGCATAGCCGCTAGTCCAACTGCACCAGATATAATAAAATATATTCTCTTTACCCCAGCTGCAAAAAACATGAAGCCTACCACTATAAGAGTAATCATCCCGGTGCCAAGATCAGGTTGCTTTATTACTAGGGCAATAGGAATAATCGAAGCTATTAATGGTAGAATTAACGTAAAATCACCTGCGTTAGAGTTGCTTTGTTCATGGAAAAATTTTGCCAACATCATTACTACAGATACTTTAACTAGTTCGGATGGTTGAATTGAAAAAAAACCTAAGTCTAGCCACCTTGTAGCCCCCATGACGGACTTACCCATTAATTCAACGAATAATAATAGAAGTAATGTAGCAATGTAGAAAGTATAGGCAAAATTATAAATAATTCTTAGGTCAATAATGGCAATTAATATAGAAATTGGCATAAATATCATAAATATCAAAAGTTGTTTATATGCCCATGGTTCAATATGGCCACCTGCTGCTGAATAAAGGAGTATAAATCCATACAGGCTGGTCAACGTGGTGAATAAAGGTATAAAGATAGGTATTTTTTTAATTTTAGCAATAAATTCTTCTCTATAATTATCCATAATAATGATTCTTTAAGATGATTATTTTTCTTTAGCAGCTTTAGTATAAACCAATTTATACTTAGGAAAAATCATTTTAACAGTGGTACCTTTGCCCTCAATGCTATTTATTATTAGTTCAGTTTCATGAGCATCTAGGAGCATCTTAACAATGGCGAGACCAAGTCCATATGATCCTAAAGAGTTATAATCTTGTTCTCTGAGGGTGCCGTATGCGCTAAGAGCAATAGGCACATCGCTTTCTTTCATACCAATTCCCTGGTCCATAACTGTTATAACCATTTCTTCATAGGTAACTTTGACAGTTATTGTAATTCTTGTATCATCTTTAGAGTATTTAATACTATTTGAAATTAGATTATTGAGAACCTGTAATATTCTTCTTCTATCACATATCAAAAGAGGCAGCTTATCTTCTATCTCGGTTATTATTTCCACTCTTCTAGTATTAAATCTTGCTACATTAACTTGAATCGCTTCATTTATTACCTCTGGGACGTTAGCTAAAGCGTTAATTATTTTGAATTTACCCTCAAGAATTTGATTTTCATCAAGTATATCAGTAATGAAATCTAGAATTAGTTTGGAATTATCATATATTCCTTGTGCGTATTTTTTATAAGGAGTGGGAAGTGTTCCAAGAAATTCTTTAGTCATTATTTCTGAACCGGTAAGAATAAAACCAAGAGGAGATCTGATTTCGTGAGCAGTGAATGCTAGGAAGTTAGTTTTTGCTTTAGTTGCACTTTCTGCTACCAGCGAAGATTTCTCAGCTTTAGATCTTAAGAAGGTTTCTCTTCTGTATATAAAAATTATTGCCCCTAAAGAAAGAGAAGCAAAGATACAGACTAAAATAAAGCTCTTTGCTAGATCAGTGATTATTTCTTTTTTAATAAGTTCACTATCAATATTTATTACAAGTGTAAAAGGTAGGTCGGTTAATGGCTTGGTAAAATAATTTAAGCCATTAAACATATCAAGATAAGAAAAATTAGTAGTAACATTTTTCTCTAGTACTAATTTTTGTAATGTAGCATTTAAATGTTCTTCAAATTCTAAGTTTTCGTTAATAAGATTCTGTATTATCGGTTTGGATTGTGCAACAATTTGAAGTTCTTGGTCTAAAATAATAAAGTTTGTATTTTGCTTTTTCTTTCGAGCATTAAGATTTTTGATCATAGTATCAATGTCATAACTAAGTATGACAGACCCTACATATTTTTTTGTAACTTTGTCAGAAATATTATTGATGATTTTTAAACTACTGTCTTTAGCAAAATTTCTTTTGTTATAAAAAACAATACTATTTTCCCAGTTTTTATCATTTAATTTAGTAGTTTCTATTAACTCTTTAATGTAGTCCAGTTTTTTAGGATTAGGAACTATCCCAGCTGTATTAGTTACGGTTTCAAAGAAGCTGCTGTTTATCCAGCTATATTTTCGCCATCCAAAAAGTAGGTTAAAATATTGAGATTTAGAGTGATTTTTAAGGGTGTTATTGATATAATTAATGTCCGTATAATTACTCTGAATATGATCTCCTATTAAATTTATAAAGTGCCTAGAATAATTTAGGTGGTCAGTAATTACAGTTTCTAATTGTGTTGATTCAGTGTTTAAATCTTCTAGAATCTGCTCTTTTTTGCTAGAATAAATATGTATAAAGGATATTAGAGTTATTATTACAACAATAATAATAATACCAAGTGTGATCATCTGGATGGCTACATTCCTATCTACAGAGCTTGCATTATCGTAACTACTTTTTTCCATAAATAAATTTGGTTTTTCTATTTAATAATGTAGAATAATCAAAATTTTGTTTAAGTCCTAATAATTCTGTATGAAACTATCATTATTTAATTCCTTGACAAGAAAAAGAGCAATCTTTACGCCTATAGATGATAATCTGGTTAAAATGTATGTTTGTGGACCGACTGTTTACGACCATCCGCATATTGGTAATGCAAGATCCGTAGTAGTTTATGATGTTCTTTATCGTATTTTAATCAAACTTTTTGGCGCTAATAACGTCATTTATGTTCGAAATATAACGGATATTGATGATAAAATAATCAATAAAGCTGTGGAAGATAATGTATCTATTGCAGAGCTTACAAAGAAAACTACTGAATATTTTCATCAAGATATGGATTACTTAAGTTGCTTAAGGCCAAATTTTGAGCCAAAGGCAACTGATCATGTGCAAGATATGATCGATATAATAAATCTTCTTCTTGATAATGGAGCTGCATATAAAGCAGCTGATCATGTGTATTTTGATGTTACAAAAGCAATGGAATATGCGGTTCTTTCAGGTCAATCTTTTGATGAATTGCTTGATTCTGTTCGAATAGAAACTAGCGAAGGTAAAAAAAATCCTGGAGATTTTGTTCTATGGAAACCAGCTAAAATAGAAGAAGATGATTCTGCAAAATTTAACAGCCCTTTCGGCATAGGTAGACCAGGTTGGCATATAGAATGCTCAGCTATGAGTCATAGATTTCTTGGTGAAACTTTTGATATTCACGGTGGTGGAGTTGATTTAGTTTTCCCCCATCATACTAATGAAATTGCTCAAAGTCGCTGTGCTTTTAATGGTTCGGAATATGCCAAAACTTGGGTCCATAACGGGTTTTTAACAGTGAATCATGAGAAAATGAGTAAATCTCTTGGAAACTTCACTACCGTAAAAGATTTAATTAATAAAGGAATTAGAGGTGATATAGCAAGATTATTTCTGCTGGGCAATCATTATCGTAAGCCTCTTGACTATAACGATAAGGCGATAAGTGATGCAGGCCAAATGCTTACTTATTGGTATAGAGCTATAGAATCGGTAGAAATAAAAATTATTTATGATGAAAATCAAGTAACCGATGAGTTTATGAGCGCGTTGCTTGAAGATATGAATACTCATAAAGCAATAAAAATTATCAACGATTATGCAAAAAAAATATACTTATCAACTTCTGAGGATGCAAAAATTCAATATTCTTCAAAGTTGGTCAATTGTGCTCGTTTTATCGGGTTAATGAATGTTTCGTGTAAGGAGTGGTTTTATTCACAAGTAAATTTTGACAAGGTAGAAAAGTTAATAAGCGAAAGAACGCTTGCTAAGGAATCAAAAAACTGGGTGCTAGCAGATAGTATAAGAAATGAGTTATTTGATAATGGCATATTAATTGAGGATAAAGCAGATGGCTCAACCACTTGGAAGAAAAAAACTTAATGTACACATTCTACTTGATAAAAATACTTAAAATCTTTATAAGTACAGTATCAATAAAAAATTAACAAAGGTTTATATATGACAACGGAATATACTTTCTCTATGATCAAACCAGATGCTACAAAAAGAAACTTGATTGGCAAAATTAATTCTTATTTAGAAAATGCTGGCCTCAAAATTGTAGCTCAAAAAATGGTTGTATTAGAAGAGTCTCAAGCTAAAGAATTTTATGCCGAACATAAAGAAAGGTCATTTTTTTCTGGCTTAATTACTTACATGACCTCTGCCCCGGTAGTTCTTCAAGTTCTTAAGGGCGAGAATGCTGTAACTAAAAATAGAGAAATAATGGGAGCAACGAACCCTGCAGATGCTAGGCCAGGTACGGTCAGAAAGGATTTTGCGTTGGACATTGAAGCAAACAGCATTCATGGATCTGATAGTGCTGAAAGCGCTGAGAGAGAGATAAATTTCTTTTTTTCTAAAGAAGAAATTGTTGAGTAATTAGTTTTCACGTGAAAAAGAAATATAGTGTAGTAATCATAGGGGGTGGTCATGCGGGCGCTGAAGCTGCGGGCGCTGCGGCGCGTTCCGGTGCCGATACCCTTCTGATTACTCTTAAACTAGATAATCTAGGCGAAATGTCCTGTAACCCAGCTATAGGTGGCGTGGCAAAGGGGATTTTGGTTAAAGAGATAGATGCTTTAGATGGGCTCATGGGAAGGGTTATAGATAAAGCTGGCATACATTATAAAATGCTAAATGAAAGCAAAGGGCCTGCTGTTTGGGGACCTAGAGCCCAAGCAGATAGGGCTTTGTATAAAGCGGCGATGGTCTCGGAGCTATCAAATTATCCTAATTTAACTATATTATATGATTCAGTAGAGGATTTAGAAATAGCAGACGGGAGAATTCAGTCGGTTATAACAAAAATTCATGGCATTATTGAATGCAGGAGCGTTGTGCTTACAACTGGAACCTTCCTGTCTGGTATGATTCATATAGGAAAAAAAACAATTCCAGCTGGGAGAGTTGGCGAAGCTCCCTCTTATGGTCTATCAAATACTCTTAAAAATCTGAATTTTGCAGTTGGAAGACTAAAAACAGGAACCCCAGCTAGGATAGATGGAGCAACAATAAACTACTCTAGAGTGGAAAGGCAGCCTGGGGATATTATTCCTCGACCATTTTCAGAAATGACGGATAAAGTTTTAGTGCCCCAGATTGATTGTTTTATTACAAAAACTACCAAAAAGACTCATGACATCATAAGAGCCAACCTTGATAAATCGGCGATGTATTCTGGTCAAATAACTGGTGTAGGTCCAAGATATTGTCCTTCAATTGAGGATAAAATCGTGAGATTTAGTTCTAAAGAAAGTCATCAAATTTTTCTGGAGCCGGAAGGATTAAATGATACTACAATATATCCCAATGGAATATCCACCTCGTTACCAGAAGATGTTCAGGAGGAGTTCATTAGATCTATTATAGGTCTAGAAAACGCTAAGATCATAAGGCCAGGATATGCCATTGAATATGATTTTGTTGATCCTAGAGAGTTAAAGCATACTCTTGAAACTAAAAAAATAAAGGGTCTGTTTCTAGCTGGGCAAATAAATGGTACCACCGGGTATGAAGAAGCGGGGGCGCAGGGTATCGTGGCTGGAATTAATGCAGCATTATTATCCCTTGGCAAGGGAGAATTTATTCTTACTAGAGCTGATGCGTATATAGGTGTTATGATTGATGATTTAATTAATTTTGGTACTACCGAACCATATAGAATGTTTACTTCTAGGTCCGAGTACAGACTCTCGCTTAGGGCCGATAATGCTGATATTAGGCTCACTCCCAAGGGGATGGAGTATGGTATTATTTCTGCCGAGCGCAAACATCTGTTTGGGACTAAATTGGAGACTCTTCAGAGGGTAAGAAGTATATTAACTGCAAGGACGATAACGACAAGTCAATTGAATAACCTTGGTTTGAATGTATCTCAAGACGGTTCGAAAAAGACGGCGTATCAAATCATTGGTCTCCCCAATTTTGGTATAGAAGAAACAAAAAAAATATTTCCAGAAATCGATGATTTAGATGCGAAAGCTTTAAATTACATGTACATTGAATCAAAATACTCGTCGTATTTAAAGAGGCAGGATATGGATATTAAGTTATTCAAAGATGAAGAGAATTATAAAATTCCAGAAGATCTTGACTATTTATCTATTCATAGCCTATCAAACGAAATCAGAGAAAAACTCTCGTTTCATAAACCGTCTACCTTAGGTGCTGCGCGCAGAATTTCTGGAGTTACTCCTGCTGCTTTGACAGCAGTACTAATTTACCTAAAAACAAATTATGTTGAACAGTGAGTTTGTTTCACGTGAAAAGCAAGATAAGCTCCAGCAATATATTGACTTATTAATTAAGTGGAACAAAAAAATAAACTTAGTTTCGCCACTTAGTATTAAGGATGTTGAGCACCGACATGTGTTAGATTCGATACAACTATTAAAGTATATTGTAAAGAAAGATATATCGGTTCTAGATCTAGGTTCTGGAGCTGGGCTGCCCGGAATTATTTTATCAATTTGTGGTATAAAAAGAGTAATGTTAGTTGAGAGTGATAAAAGAAAGGCAGCATTTTTGTTACAAGCTTCAAAAATATCCTCTGAATCGATTGAGATCAAAAATAGCAGAGTAGAAAATTTGTCAGCTGTTTCTTGTGATATAGTGACTGCTAGGGCTTTTGCGGATTTGAGTTCCATATTTGACTATTGCAAGGGCATAGAAGTGAAAGAAAAATTTCTTTTACCTAAAGGGAAGAGCTATGCAGAAGAGATAGTGCAAGCTAAAAAACACTGGTTGTTTAAAGTTAATATTCATGATAGCATCACCTCCGTCGATGGAAAGATTCTTGAAATTACTAATGTAAAGCCGCGTAACCTATGAGCGCTAAAATTGTAGCTATTGTTAATCAAAAAGGTGGGGTAGGTAAAACTACAACAGCCGTCAATTTGGCTACAATCATTGCTGTTATGAATAAAAGAGTATTGCTTATTGATCTCGATTCGCAAGGTAACAGTAGCAGTGGTCTTGGTATTAGGCAAGAAGGAAGAAAAATTACCACATATCATGTTTTTTGTGGTCTTGAAACTATTGAAAACGCCATTATCAATACAGAAATTGCAAAATTATCAGTGATTACTTCAAATACAAATCTTGCTGCTGTTGAAATAGATTTGATTAATAGAATTGATCGAGAAATGGTGTTAAAAAATTGTTTAGAATCGATTCGAGATAGATTTGATTATATTATTATCGATTGTCCCCCATCATTAAATTTGTTGACTTTAAATGCTCTGGTGGCGTGTCAGGAAGTTATTATTCCCATGCTTTGTGAGTTTTATTCCTTAGAAGGTTTGAGTCATCTGCTTAAAACTATCGAAATTGTAGAAAAAAAGTTAAATCCTGAGATCAAAATTGGGGGAGTGCTATTTACTATGTATGATAGAAGGAATAGGTTGACAGAGCAAGTAGAACGTGATGTACGATCATGTCTTGGAGAGATGGTATTTAATACAACGATTCCACGAAATGTAAGAGTGTCCGAGGCGCCTTCTCATGGAAAGGCGGCAATAATATATGATTATAAATGTTCGGGGTCTCAAGCTTATATTAATCTAGCAAAAGAAATGATGGTAAGAGAGAAACAAGGTGTTCGACAAACAGTATCAGCGTAGAGTTAGTCAATAAAATACAAAGGTTTCATTATGAGAAATAAAGCGCTTGGAAGAGGTTTATCTTCTTTGCTTAATGAGGAAATAACTCCCATTGAAATAATTACTTCCAGCAATAATATCGATCTTGAGCTAATTGAGGTGAATGAAGATCAGCCAAGAAAATATTTTGACGAAGAAAAAATAAAAGAATTGGCTGATTCGATTAATAGTCACGGTTTAGTTCAGCCAATTATAGTAAATAAAAGTCATGCTGGTAAGTACAAGATAGTTGCGGGTGAAAGAAGATTTAGAGCTTGTAAAATTGCTGGATTAAGACAGGTTCCTGTTATAATAAAAGACTTAACAGAAAAAGAAATTTTAGAAATAGCTTTAATTGAAAACATACAGCGTCAGGAATTAACTGCTATTGAAGAGGCAGAAGGTTTCCAAAAACTAATTAATGAATATGGGTATAGCCAGGGCGAGCTAGCTGTCGTTGTTGGCAAAAGTCGAAGCCATGTAGCAAATTTATTAAGACTAAATCAGCTACCTGACTCAATAAAATTTATGATTAATAATGGTCAGTTAAGTATGGGGCATGCTAGGTGTTTAATTGGTCTTGAAAACGCTGAAGAAATAGCAACTAAAATAATAGCCAATGATTTGAACGTAAGACAGGTAGAAGAATTAGTTAGCAACAGAAAAAGGAAAGAAAAAGCTAATAATTCTGTAACGAAAGAAAAAAATAAAGTGATTGACGATGATCTAGTGATGCTAGGTCACTCCTTAAGTGAAAAGTTTGGAGTAAAAGTAGTTGTTGAAAATTCTTGGAATGGCGGTAGAATAAGCCTCCATTACAGTAATTTGGAAGAACTTGACTCAATTTTAACTAAATTTAATTAATCATGGAAATATTTTTAGACAGTGTAGATCTCGTTGAGATTAAAAAATATCGGACGTACAATGTTGTTGATGGTATAACAACAAATCCTTCCCTAATGGCTAATTCTACGATGGATTTTTATGACACTATCAATTCGATATGTGAATTAATTAATGGGGATATTAGCGTTGAGGTAGTTTCAAATGATTTTGAGGAAATGGTTAAAGAAGGGGACAAGATACTAAAAATTGCCTCCAATGTTGTGGTAAAGCTTCCTATGACTTGGGATGGTCTTAGAGCGTGTAAATATTTTCGCGATGCTGGAGCTAAGGTAAATATGACTTTGTGCTTTTCTCCAAACCAAGCATTACTAGCTGCAAAAAGTGGAGCTACTTATATTTCCCCATTTATTGGTAGGCTTGAGGATGTTGGTGAAGATGGAATCCAATTAATCTCTGATATTCGCAATATTTATAACAATTATGATTTTAAAACTAAAATACTTGCGGCTTCGATAAGAAGCACTGAGCATGTATTTGAAGCTGCATTATGCGGAGCAGATGTGGTTACGGTCTCAGCTAAAATACTATCTCAATTAGTTGAGCATGATCTTACCCGTAAAGGGCTTGAGAAGTTTAATCAAGATTGGGCAAAATCCGGGATGAAAATTTAATTCAATTTATAAGGAAAAATAATGTCATATCAGTATGTATATGTAATGAAAGGCTTGAGTAAGTCAATTGGTGGTAAGCAGATTCTTAAGGAAACTTGGCTATCTTTTTTGCCAGGGGCTAAAATAGGAATAATAGGTCATAATGGTGCTGGTAAGTCGACATTATTGAAGATAATGGCTGGTTTGGATAAGGAATATGAAGGTGAAGCTTTTGTCGCGGATGGGGTAAAAATTGGGCATTTATCACAGGAGCCTCATTTGGATCCTAGCAAAAATGTTTTTGAAAACATTATGGATGGGTTAGCAGAAAAAAAGGCGCTGATTGATGAGTTTAATGAAGTAAGCTCTAAATTTGCTGAAGAAATGACAGATGATGAGATGAATGATCTTCTGATCAAACAAGCTGATTTGCAAGAAAAAATAGATGCTTGCGATGGTTGGAGCATTGAAAGAGAAATTGAAATGGCAATGAGCGCACTTCGTTGTCCTCCAAAAGATGCTGATGTTACAAAGATTTCTGGTGGAGAAAAAAGGAGAGTTGCCCTTTGTAAGTTGCTTTTGGAAAGGCCTGGAATGCTCTTGCTTGATGAGCCCACTAACCATCTTGATGCCGAATCAGTATCTTGGCTTGAAAATTTCTTGAAAGAGTATAAAGGAACCGTTGTTGCAATTACTCACGATCGTTATTTTTTGGATAATGTGGCAGAGTGGATTTTAGAAATTGATCACGGAAAATGTGTCCCGTGGCATTCAAATTATTCGGCTTGGTTGAAGCAAAAACAAGAAAAATTATCTCTTGAAGAAAAAGAAGAAAGTGATCGTTCCAAGCACCTTAAGCGAGAGCTAGAGTGGGTACAACAATCGCCAAAAGCTAGGCAGGCGAAGAGTAAAGCTAGAATTAATGCTTATCAAGAATTGCTTAATAAAAATCGAGATGCTAGTAACGGTACCGCTCAAATAATTATTCCAAATGGCCCGAGGCTTGGCGAATTGGTGATTGAGGTAGAAAATTTATCTAAAAAATTTGGTGATAGATCATTATTAACAGATTTTAACTTTCGTGTTCCGCGAGGTGCTATTGTAGGAATTGTAGGCCCTAATGGTGCTGGTAAGTCAACATTATTTAATATGATTACTGGTAAGTTAAAACCAGACGATGGCAGGATTAATATTGGTGACACTGTTAAGCTTGGGTATGTTGATCAGTCTCGTGATCATTTGGATGATAATAAAAATGTTTGGGAAGAAATCTCCGAGGGGCTAGAAGTTCTTGAGCTTGGAGACTTATCTATAAAAAGTAGAGCTTATTGCTCAGCATTTAATTTTAAAGGAGCTCAGCAACAAAAGAAAGTCGGACAACTTTCTGGTGGTGAGCGTAATAGGGTGCATTTGGCAAAATTGCTTAAAGAAGGAGCGAACGTTATTTTGCTCGATGAACCATCAAATGATTTAGATGTGGATACGCTAAGAGCTCTTGAAGATGCCATACTTGATTTTGCTGGCTGTGTATTTGTTATTAGCCACGATCGCTGGTTCTTAGATAGAATTGCTACGCACATAATTTCCTATGATAAAGATGGAAGTGCTACGTGGTTTGAGGGTAATTATGAGGATTACCATAATTATATGATTAATATAGTAGGCGAAGATACTAAGAATCCAAAATATAGACACAAAAAATTGGTTTAGAAAAAACTATTGATTAGTAAGCGAGCCTGGGAGCAGAATAAACTTTGTACGCAAGTTTATTCTGGGGGATGGGTATAGTCGGTCTGGCTTAAAGGGGTAGTAATGGTTTTATTTGCGTCTTTCTCTTCCTTTCTCTCTGTATAAATTTTGTCCCTTGGGCCTAACATAAATGAGTTTAAACTTACTATAACTCTTAATTTAATCGATTGTGGAAGAGGTAAAAGATGAAAATCCAGCATTTTTCAGACCAGTTAGCGATATTTGATGTTATTAGACGACTTGATTACATCGCCTTAAATCGTTTAATTAATAAAGACGCAACCTTAATAAATCACCCTAGAGAAGCAGATGGGTTTACCCCATTGCACAGCGCAGTTTATGCGAATAGGATAGAAGGTGTAGAGTTGTTGCTTGCTATGGGGGCTTCTCCTAATCAACCTTGTAACACCGGCGTTACACCCCTAGGACTTGCGCTTAAGACCGCTGACACTAATCCAGTAATAATAAAAAAGCTGATAATCCAAGGAGGCACATTTTTAGATAAAGATGTAGAATTTTATCATCACCAACGTTATATAAAGTATGGTGATGAGATGACTATTGAGGATTTAACTGATTGGCGTATAACAACTAAAAACCAACCACGATATAAGATACATGTTTTCCCGGTAAACTTAGAAGATTGTGATAATTCACAAATTGTTGATAATTTACGAAAGATACTTTTATCAGAGGATCTTGATGAAGAATATGTGTTTTCTGAAGGGGGGCATAGAGAGACCTTATTCTCCAATGGTAAAAAATCTGTCAGGCTGTGATGATGCATATGATGAATTAGGCTGAGTTAGCCTAATACTAAAAAATTTGCCTGGTAGACTTAGTTCTAGTTAAATTATACTTTAAATTTATTATTTTTATAATAAACTAAGCTAAGAATTTTATAAATTAATGTAAAGAAACTCGTATGTCTCTCTTTGAACTATTGTTAATTGTAATAATTAGTCTTTTAGTGATGAAACCTGAGGATATTCCTAAAATCTTAGCAAAAATTAGGCAGATAAAGTTTTTTATCTTAAACACTAAACAAGAGATCATGTCGCATATTGATCCTGATATGGATATTGATGGCTCTTTAAAAACATCTAAGTCTGAAGAACATTTAGAGCATGAGATGGAGCAGATGAATTTCTATTTACAGAAAATTGCCAATCTCGATTCGGAATATGATGGAGAGTACTCACTTTCTTTGATTAAGAAACATTATCACAAATTGGTTAAAGATAAAATGAAGGACGAGATAGAAAATAAATAAGATGATACATCTTGACAGAAATAAACAAATGCAGTTTTATTGCTTAATATAAAATTATATAAATTAAATTTATGAGTAAAAACAATGGCAAAGCATACAACTGAAGAATCGAGGGTTAAGAGTTTACTTGATACTCTAACTAGTTCTAGTGAGAATAGTGTAGTAGAAATAGATAGATCGAGATTTGTTCATTTTAAGGCAAGAGAGAAGGTGGTTGAGAAATTGCAGTTATTGCTTGGTTCCTCTGCTAAGTTTGCTACCACTCTTTGGCGCGCTGTGAAGGGTTATGATGCTGAAGAAGTTAGCTTAACTTCTAGTTCTTATTCTGGATTGAAAGATAGCGGAATACATCACTTACTATCCAAGTCTGCAACTACATTATTGGGTAATATAATTACACCTGAAGGCGTAAGAGACTTAGGGCTTCAAGATTTTAGGGAAACTGACTATTATATATCTTCTTCTGTCACAGAGTCAAGGTCTAGGCCCGCTGCAGGACGAGTTCAATCTGGAGCGGAACTTATCCGTCTTGCTTTAAATAATCCTGGGTTAATAAAGGCAATCCTGAATACAAAAAAGGCCCCAATAACCAGAGAAGAAGATCTCTCCGAGCTAGAGGATTCATCTGTAGTGTTAGATGGAAATATCCTTGCTATAAAAAGAGTAGATAATATAGTAACATCTAAGTTTAATTCTGCTGCTTTTATACAGACGATGCAGAAATACTGTCATTTTAGTGAGTCATCCCCTGTTATTGCTAAGTTAATGACTGCTGAAAATACATATACTATCAATCTAGATCACTTGCAGTTTTTTATAGGCTCAAAAATATCTCCATTAATTTTTAAACCAGTGGGCAGTGGTAGTGAAACAATGCTAGAACCAATAGCTTTACATTCGGCAAATTCTTCAAAAAGTGTAGCAAAAAGTAAGACTTTATTTAATATAGCTGTAGATATTAGTGGAAGTATGGAGGCTAGCTTAAAATTGTGTAAAGAAAAATTAGGAATCACTCTGGGGCAAATTGTAAACACAGTTGAAGACTGGACAATGGTTATCACTACATTTAATGACAAATATGTGGATAAAACATTTCACTCAACTGGCGATAAAGTTAGAGATTTATTTCACCTAGATTCCTATATCAAAACCTTTAGTGCTGGAGGAAATACGAAGCTATTCGGTACAATGTATGACCAGCTACGGACCCTTGGTGGGGAGTATACTCACTATGCTTCAATAATATTTACTGATGGAGGCGATAATTGTGGGGGAGTGAGTGAACGAGATGTCATAGATGTTGCACGTAGTGCAAAAGGACGGTTAGGTAATTTCCAAATTTTCACGCTTGAGCTAGGTACTGATAATTTAAGATTCTTTACTACTTTAGCATCAGAAACTGGTTGTACGCATATTAAACTAGATTCTATGTCAGACATGTCTGAATTTGGGCAATATACGGCATATCTTGGTCGTAATAGTAAAGTTGTCCAATTTTTGTTGGATTCTAATGAACTGTATAAAATGACAGTAGCTGAGGGGCAGATGATAATCGGTCATAAAGGATTAAGTCCCAGTACCAAAGTAGTAATTGGGAAAACGGCTTATGATATTCAAAGTCCTACTAGTAGTTTTGATGCACCGTTTTCTTACCCTGATTCTGTAGTAAATAAGCTTATTGGTTCTATAGATGGTCTTTTCTTCTGACGCCCCTCCTCCCCCTTCTGTAGTAACTGAACTTGTGGGTGCTTATATAGGTGATCTTTAGGTATAACTACAGCAAATAGTCTAAAACATATAATTAAATAAAGGCCATCCTATTTTAATAAGCTGGCCTTTGTTTTATCTTCTTACGAGTATCAACCACTTGACTAAATAAGTTACTTCAGTTAAACTACAGGACGGTTGTAATTTATTTAATGTTTTGTAATGACCACTAATTTGGACATGATTAAAAACTCTTTCCTATTCGGGTTTTCTCGATTTATGGGCTTTGGCTCATATTATCAATTTTTCATGCCTTATGGCTACTGCGCCTATGCCAGTCATTTTACAAAAAATATAACCAACAAAACGAATAGGAAAACAAAATGGAACCACTCAGACTTAACACAAAACCCAATCTAGCTAGCACAAGCATTCTGCTTAATTTGCTGCATATACCAACATTACTGCTAATCAGTCTAATTTTTACCATACATAGTTCTTACGCAAGTCAAGAAAAAGTAATAGCTATTACTGAAATTGTTGAGCATCCATCTTTGCAAAGGGCCAAAGAAGGTATTATCGATGCACTTAAAGAGGATGGATTTGAAATAGGTAAAAACCTGACAGTGATAGAAAAGAATGCTCAATCATCAATTGCTAATGCTTTGATGATCGCCAAGCAATTTGTTTCTACCAAACCAGATGCAATTGTACCGATCTCTACACCATCTGCGCAAGCAGTCGTTAAAGTTGCAGTAAATACAGATATACCAGTAGTATTTTCATCTGTTACTGATCCAGTTGCTGCTGGTTTAGTTGCAGATCTTGGCATTGCTACAAAGGATATAAGTGGTGCAATTGATTACCCTCTTATTGACGAAGAGGTCAATCTTATTTTGTCAATCGTCCCTTCGGCAAAAAAAATAGGTTTTTTATATAATACAGGTGAAGCAAATTCTGTAAAAACTATTGAACTTTTAAAAGTGGCTATTAAAGGTAAACTAGAATATATAGATTCTCAAATTGCTAACTCGAATCAAATAGTACAAAGCTTTGGCTCTCTTGTTGGTAAAGTTGATGTGATATACATTCCATCAGATAATACAGTATTTGCTTCGATGCCAAAGCTGGTTCAATTATCAAGGCAACATAAGCTCCCAGTATTTTCTAGTGATCCCGATTCAGTAAAACAAGGGGTTTTGGCCTGTATTGGCTATACCCAGTATGAAGTTGGGAGGACGGCGGGTAAAATATTAGCGCGTGTTCTTAAGGGAGAAAGGCTGATTAAGGTCGGCACGCCTGAAAAAGCACAAATTTTTATTAACAAAATGACAGCAAATTCTATGGGAATAGAAGTGCCAAATGAATTGCTTGGTATTAAAACAGATATAGTAGGGGAAAAATGAAAAAAGGACTTTTTATTGTAATTATTATAACAATACTAGGATTTATCTGTCCTAGTATGGCAGAAAATAAAACTACAATTACAGTTAACCAATTTGTATCGCATGTTGCCCTTGATGCTGCATATAATGGATTAGTTAAAGGGTTGGAAGAAAGAGATATTTTGCCCAATAAAGCAAAGATTATTATGGCTAATGCACAGGGCAATATTGGTAATAGTGCGCAGATCGCCAAGCATCAAGCTTCAAACAAACCGGAATTTATGGTAGCAATTGCCACTCCATCGGCTCAAGTTATCATGAAAGCTAAGACAGATACTTCAATATTGGCTTTTTTGGCTGTAAGTGACCCTGAAGCAATAAATCTGACCAACCGTGTTGACGTGATTGGGGTAGCTGATAACCCTCCAATAGAAGAGTTAATAGAGAAGGCAACGCAAATTTTTCCTGCTGTAAAAAATATAGGAGTTATATTTAATTATGGAGAGATAAATTCGGTTAGCACTGTTGAAAAACTTGAGAAGATACTGAAAGATAGAAACCTCACTCTCAAAAAAATAGCGATTACCAATTCTAATGATATTAAGAACGCATTTAATAAACTTATTGGCGAAGTAGATCTGATTTATATTCCGCAAGATAACACTGTGGTATCGGCGCTTGCAAGTATGGTAAGTATGAGCCGAGCTAATAAAATTCCTCTTATTTCGAATGACCCAACGCTAGTAGATCAAGGGGTAATGATGGCCTTTGGTACCAATTACTTCAGAAGTGGTGAACAGTTGGGAAATATGATTGCGGATCTAATCGAGGGTAAAAAACTTGAGAAAAATATACAAAATACGAATATCAAGGAGTTAAAACTGAATGATGCAGTGGTTAAAGAACTTGGTGTTGTGATACCAGAAAATATAAAATGGGGAGAGAACTGATGAATCAACTTCAGCTATTTGGTGCAATTGAGATAGGTCTTATTTATTCGCTTGTGGCAATTGGTGTTTATATCACTTTTAAGGTAATAGACTTCCCTGATTTAACTGTTGATGGCAGTTTTACACTTGGAGCAGCGGTAAGTTCAGCAATAATTTTTGCTGGATATGATCCATATCTTGCAACGATTGCTGCCATTTTTGCCGGAAGCTTATCTGGTATGATAACGGGCTATTTAAATGTCAGGTGGGAAATACTCGGTCTTTTGGCAGGAATATTGACTATGACGGCTTTATATTCAATTAATCTTAGAATTATGGGGCGGCCAAATATTGCTATTATCGATTCTGCTACAGTATTTAAAAATTGGTCCATAATTATAACAATATTGATTGTAACAATCGTCAGTATTTTTATGCTTGCCAGATTTTTTGCTTCTGAATTTGGTTTGGC
>CAMDSB010000003.1 GCA_945907105.1 Rickettsia typhi
CTCAGAAACTCTCCAGTAAAGGAAAGCCTGCTAAGGTTATCATTGTGGCCATTATGCGTAAATTACTACATATTGTCTTTGGGGTAATTAAAAATAATACTCAATTTAATCCAAACTTAGTGCTTGACGGTTAAGACAGTATCAGAGCCTATAAGTCTATCTTGAGAGAATATAGTGATGAAGAAACAAGCGACCTTAAAAATAGTTAATATATTAATTTTTACTTAACTATATTTCTTTAAACTAGTAGTTAGGTTCCTAAGCAAGGAATCTTTATTCATCAAACTAAGGAGGTTATTATGGATCCACTAACTATTGGTCTAGTAGCGATGACTTGCTCGCTTATAATTGCAGCCACAAACCTTACAATGTGTGGCTTACAAAGCTGCGCAGCATTACCGAAACACCATAAACACCTAAGCAGTGACGATTCTCACCACGCGGAACACTTAGATGACCATGATAGTCACACTGTGGAGCTGACAGGAAAAGATGCTCATCATTAGAATTTTATTCTAAGTGAGCCCAGAATGATACTAAAAGAGCTGCCTAGCGCTAAGCTAAGCGGCTTTTTTGATTTTAAGTGCAGTATTTTTAGAAAAAACTTAATCGATTGTAGCTAAAACTGAAGACATTTTAAAATATCCCCAACATGTACCAGAGGTAAAAATATCGCAATTTTTTGATCCCTGAGTTAAAATTGGGTAAAAAATTAAACTTAAGGTGTAAATTTATCCGAATGAT
This sequence comes from Rickettsia typhi, assembly GCA_945907105.1. Taxonomy (GTDB): domain Bacteria; phylum Pseudomonadota; class Alphaproteobacteria; order Rickettsiales; family Rickettsiaceae; genus Megaera_A. The sequence goes on from CAMDSB010000003.1 coordinate 745, forward strand.
GGTATTCTACAGATGCAATCAATAAATTTAGGAGAGATATTATGAAAAATAAAATTATAAGAAAATCTACTAGTACTGCATTAATTGCGTCGCTCAGTGCATTAATAACGCTGGGTGCAAACACAGCCTGCGCTGAAAACTCATTTTTTAATTCTGAAATATTGCCATATTTCCGTCTAGATTCAGGCTGGGCACATTTTGAAAAAGTTTCGGCACCTAACGGAGTCAATAAAAGTACTAACTTAAAGTCTGTCTCAAATACTGTAGTGGGCGCTGGAATAGGCTTAGGAATTAATTTTGGCGACAAATTTCGTTCAGATATAACATGGTCCAGGCATTTAACACCACAATTAAAAGCTGATAATGCTACTAATAGTGTAACACGCAACCCTTTAATTGATGCATATTTTTTAAATACTTATTACGAAATTGGTAGCGTAGTGACAATATTTAATCCTTATATAGGTGCAGGGATTGGAGTAGCAACTGTAAAAGATACAGTGTTTTATTCCTCACTTGATAGCAATGGTAAGCTTTCTAGAGGCTCAGAAATTATAAAGAGAAGAAATAATTTTGCTTACAAATTTATCGGTGGGAGCGCATTTGATTTAAATGAAAGAATAAAATTTGATATATCCTATAATTACCATAATTATGGAAAAAGCAAATCAAGATTTAGCTCCATTAATGGTATTAGTACACAAATGGGTAAGACCCATTATAAAGCCCACATTATAAGTGCTGGTATTAGGTTTGGGATATAAATCTAATTTGTCTTACAAATGTATTTTTGCATTAAGAACAGCGTTTGTATACAGGGGATAGTGCAGAATATTAGTTGCTACTCCATCTTTAGCTTAGGTTTTAAGACGTAATGCAGAAGGCGATTATCCAGCTAAGGAACGTATGCTATCTGGAAAATACTCCACAAATAAGTTGAGTTATACCTCCAAAAGAGTTTGCATATTTAGCCTTTTTCGGGCTCAGTCTATTAACTGGATGGTGACGGAACAAGGTTGTATTGCATGACTATAAGTTATTTCTGCATAATATTAAGGATACCACATGAGTTAATTACCAAGAAACTCTAGCTAATATTTTTGAATGCCTCCTCGGTATGTTATCTTTTTTTAAAACTTAAAGCTTTTCAGTAAAACCCTAAAAATGGTAGTATAAGTCAAGGTTTTGTGTTAGTTTTTATTGCGGTAGAACACTTATACTACTTTAAGACTTGCGATAATTTTCGTATTAATGTTTTAGTAGCATAGGGTTTTATGCGTTTTGACATCACCAAATCAAAAAGGGAAAAAAAGAAGTGGTTAATTCTAAACCAAATACATCCCAACAAAATATTAAAGGATGGATAGTAGTAATTTGCGGTGCATTATTTTATATGTACCAGTTTATGATTCGTGTTTCCCCAAATATCATGAATGAAGAACTTCTTTATCAATTTGCTATCGACTCAGCAAGCCTAGGATTTTTGATCGGGGCTTATAATTGGTCCTATTCAATAATGCAGATTCCATTAGGCCTAACCATGGATCGCCTTGGTCCAAGGTTTTTTTTAATCGTTGCTGCTGGGCTTTGTGCAATTTCATGTTTTATTTTTGGGAATACAACTAACTCTATCATTGGCGGAAGTGCAAGATTTTTAATGGGGATGGGGTCAGCGTGCGGTTTAATTGGAACCATTAAACTTGGTACAATTTGGCTTGAGCCTAAACACGTGGCAAAAGTTACAGGGTTAACTATTCTTATGGGAACAGTAGGTGCAAGTCTTGGAGGAGCTCCGCTTGAAATACTCTTAAACCATGTTGGTTTTAAGAAAACAATGGAGATCTTAGGTTGGATTGGTATTGGAGTAGCTATAGTGCTCTACTTTTTGGTCAAAAATAACCCTCCTATCGATCATCATCAGGATTTACCAGATATCTATGCTAATAACCATCCATTTACAGATGTGGTACTATTAATTAAAACCCCTCAGGCCTGGGTTTTAGCCGTTTATGGAATGTTAATGTATTTACCAATTACCGTAATTGGGGTAGCTTGGGGCGTTTCATTTCTCACAAGTGTTGCAGAAGTTTCTGAAGTGGTAGCTGCATCAGTCGTATCAACTATGTTTTTGGGGGCGGCGATAGGAAGCCCCTTTTTCGCTCATTTTTCTGACTTTATTAAAAATAGGCGTTTGCCGATGATTTTGGGTTCTATTATTACAACTTTTGTTTGGTTTATTGTAATTGTGTTTGAGCTTCCTCTTTACCTCTTATACGGTTTATTTTTTCTCGGGGGCTTTGCCTATACAGCCAAATGTCTCAGTTTTGTAAGCATCTGTGAGACTATGCCTTTAAAAATGACCGGCGTATCTATTGCTTTTATAAATGGTATAGTAATGTCTACTGGTATTATCTTCCTACCTATTATTGGTGCTTTAATTGACTCTCATTGGAATGGGCATATGATAAACAATATTCCTCATTACGCTCCAGCAGACTACAGATTCGCTCTTATTATTCTTCCTATTTCCTTGGCAGCGTCTTGCATTATTATCTTCTTTATGAAAGAAACGCATCCAGATCATAAAATACAAAAAGAACAGGCAGCTTTTATTGATACTAATATTCTTTAGAGCCTCCATATAATGAACTTGGGTGTAAAAGGCTAATTTTTTGCGTACCGTTCGGAACGAGGCATTTTTGTGTGGCCGAAAGACAGTCTTATGAAAATGCTATTCTTTTGTCTCTTTAATCTTTTTCAGTTTCTCGGCATTTATTGCGTCAATTGCTGCAAACGCAGAAACTTTTAAAATATCACTAGCAGAGGCTCCCATGGTAACTATTTGTACTGGATATTCAAAACCATCTAAAATCGGGCCAATAAATATTCCTCCCGCAAGTTCTTCCAACAAGTGAGTAGAAATGGCTGCAGAGTGAAGCCCAGGCATAATTAACACATTAGCCGGCCCTTTTAGTCTGCAGAATGGATATAATTTACGTAAATTAGGGTTCAGAGCGACATCAACAGACATCTCTCCGTCATATTCAAAATCTAAGTCCATCTTATCTAAAATAGCAACTGCATCCCGAACCCGACTGGTTTTTTCTCGCATTGGATTGCCAAAGTTGGAAAAAGATACTACAGCAACTCTAGGCTTGAAACCCAAAGTTTTGGCCGCTTGTGCCGTTTGGATAGTAATTTCAACAAGATCTTGTGCAATAGGAAACTCACACGCAGTGTTGTCTGCGATAATGACGTTATGCTTGTTTGACAGTAATATGGAATACCCAAGGATTCTCTTATTTTTCTTTGGTCTTATTACCTTGCATATGTCGTCTAGGCAATTGAAGTAGCTTTTTGTTGTTCCAGTAACCATAGCGTCTGCATCGCCACATGCAATCATGCAAGCGGCAAAGACATTGCGATCTACTTTTACCATCCTGGCGCAATCTCTACGTATGTAGCCTTTTCTTTGTAGTTTTTGATATAGATACTCAATGTATGTATCTATATTTTCATTTATTGCAGAATTCATGACCGTTATTCCATCTAGATTATAGCCTTCACCTAGACTTGCAACAATTGGATCGATTTTTTCTTGTCTACCAACAATAATTGGTTTGCCATAATGTTCATCTCTCATCATAATAGCTGCTTTGATCACTTCTTCCTCCTCGCCTTCTGCAAATATAATTCTTTGCATTGGGGAATGATGAATTCTTTCATATACAAAATGCATATATGAAGAGGTAGGGTTAAGTCTACTGGCTAGTTCTGCCTTGTAGGCTTTAACATCTAAGGTTTTAACTTTAGTTACACCAGAAGCAATGGCAGCTTGTGCAACAGCGACAGGAATCGTGGTAATTAACCTTGGATCAAAGGGGACTGGAATAATATAATTTGGACCAAATGATTTGTGCCCAGAACCATATGCTCTGTAAACCTCTCCAGGGACAGGAAGCCTTGCAAGCTGTGCTAGTGCATGTGCTGCAGCTATTTTCATTTCTTCGTTAATACATTTTGCTCGTACATCAAGTGCTCCTCTAAAAATATAAGGAAAGCCCAGTACGTTGTTAATCTGATTATTATAATCAGATCTCCCAGTAGCAATAATTGCGTCATCACGAACAGATCTGATGTCTGCGGGAGCAATTTCTGGATCAGGATTCGCCATAGCAAATATTATAGGAGACGGAGACATAGAAGCTACCATTGATGGAGTTACTGCTCCTTTGGCTGATAAGCCTAGAAATACATGAGCCCCAACCATTGCTTCTGCAAGTGTACGACATTTTGTGTTAGAAGCTTTTTCTTCTTTCCACTTGTTCATGCCATCAGTTCGTCCTTTATATATAACGCCTTTTGTATCACATAGAATGATACTATCTTTATTTCCACCTAGTGAAATAATTAAATTAATACAAGCAATTGCAGCTGCGCCAGCACCATTTACAACAATTTTAAGATCAGATAATTTACGATCAGTTAAGAATGCAGCATTTATCAATCCTGCTGCTGTTATAATTGCTGTGCCGTGTTGATCATCGTGGAATACCGGTATATCCATGTATTCTTTTAATTTCTCTTCTATAATGAAACATTCTGGTGCTTTGATGTCTTCTAGGTTAATACCACCCCAACTATATCCTAGATGTTTTACTACGTTTATAAATTCTTCTGGATCGGTGCAGTCTACTTGCACATCAAAACCATCAATATCAGCAAATTTTTTAAATAAGACAGCTTTTCCTTCCATTACAGGTTTGGAAGCAGCAGCTCCAATTGCTCCCAGGCCTAGAACGGCGGTGCCATTTGAAATAATAGCCACGGTATTGCCCCGAGCGGTATATTTATAAATATCATCTGGGTTTTTTTGGATCTCGAGGCATGGGGCAGCGACACCAGGCGAATAAGCTAGCGCTAAGTCTTGTTGGGTATTAAGAGGCTTAGTGGGGCGCAATGCTATTTTGCCAGGTTTGCCCGATTGATGGTATTCCAATGCTTTGAGATATTCCGGTGATTTTGCATTATCCATAGTTTCCTATCCTAAACTAGTATTATATATTTAGCCTAGGATATACACTAGAGTCGATAATGACAAGATTGAAAAGATGGTTGTAAAGGTTATTATTGAAGACATTGTTTCCGGGTCTCCTCCAAGTTGCCTCGATAAAATATAAGAGGAGGTAGCGCAGGGTAGGCAACTAAAGAGTATACCTACGGATTTTGCGGTTCCACTCACTGACATGATCCACAGCAAAATAAATGTTACAATAGGAGTGATTATCAATTTAACTCCACTAGTAAGCACTATCTGCTTGAAATACTCAGGTTCAATCTTCAATTTTATTCCTGCCCCGACGATAAGCATACCAATTGCAAAAGCTGAATCAGCTATAGTGTCAAGAGTATTATCAATTCCTATATTTAGGGTTAGGCCAGAATAGTTAAAGCTAAAACCAGCTAAGCTAGCTAGTATAAATGGATTAGCCATAATTGACTTGCTCATTATCGCTAAGCTTTTTCTTTTAGTAAGGTTGCCGTCCTTGGGCAAATAATAATAAAATGACATTATAGCAGTAATGTTTGTTAGTATAAGCAAGTAAGGTGAGATAGTGGCAATAATGGTTAGTCCCTTCGAGCCGAGCAAGGCGGCCCCGACTGAGAAAAATATATAATTATTATATCTTGTTGCTCCCTGAAATACAGAGGTAAACTGTACTTTATTATAATTTGTCCTTGCTTGATAGACGATAAGTGCTACTGCTACTATTAAATTTCCAGCTATTAGAGCAATTGTAAGTCTTAAAAATTCTGATGAAGTGAAATCAACTTTGGAGCTGTGCTTGAATAGAACTGTTGGAAATAAAACATAGAAGGATAATTTCTCAAGGCCACGCCAGAATTCATCGGACGTTAGCCATTTTCTTCTAATCACACTTCCAAGGAATGCTATTAGAAATATTGGTAGTACGCTGTAAAAAACATTATCCATGTTGCATTGTTATAGAGATATAGGGCGCTTCCCAGATGTTCGATAATACCAATTTAGTATCCAAAAATCAAGAACCCTTATGCAATAAGTTTATTTTTATTAAACATTTCGTATGCGAGTAATTTTCCAAACAAAGTATTTATGATGTTATTCCTATTAGCTCAGTAGTTATATCACTATGTGATAAATCCCTCTCATCATAGTTATCAGGTCCCTCAAAAGCTAATTCTTCTTCGGCCTCATTAATACTATAGAACTGGAAATAATCACTTTTACTGGGTGTATAACTTGCATCAAGGCGTTTTCTTACTATACTGACCGTAGCAGCGTCATATTTCTGGGTTGTTGCTAATTTATAATAGTCAAATTTTATTCCTGAATGCTTATCGCCTGATAATAAGTTCTCTACTAATGTTGGAGAAAAATTTAAGCTGCTAAGGGCAAGATCAAGAGCGGTGTTGTTGGATTTGCTTTTTAAAATTGGATCAGCTCCTATACTTAGTAAAAACTTCAGCATATCAACGTTATTATGAGATACTGCTATGAATAACGGTGTAAAGCCATCGCTAGGTCTGCAAGTATTTATACTTTGGCCACCAGAAACAAGTTTTCGTATAGTTGGATAATCTTCCTTTAAGACTGCAAAAAATAGATCCCTTTGGTTATCAAATACTATGCTCTTCATATGAATCACCTCATAAATAAATATTATTTGGTATATAATTCTATACAGAATGTGTATTGTATTCTTAGTTTGTAGTTACAGAAATTTACTAATAGTAAATATCGATCAAGATAAATGAGTTAGAGAAATTATGGTTTATAGTTTAATGATAAGCTTAATTAATTAAGAATTAGTTAACCACTGTGTCTTGATTACTTCAATCAAAAGAGTATAAATATAATAAATGCTAACTCTTTATTACAATGGTATTAGCTATTTTGTCATGAACGGCCATGCTTCGTTTACTGAAGACTATAGACCAAATACCAATTATAGCAGTAATATAGCCTAAAAATCTTTTGATAAGGTTACGAAGTGAGGGACTTTCCATAGTATCGGCATCCACTATTTTCATCCGCAGAAGCATCTTACCAGGAGTGGCTCCAAATTTCTTCCAGAAGGTAACAAAATAAGTTCCCATGAAGAGTGTGTTTATTGCAAATAATATACAGGAATACGAAAAGAATCTACCTGCAGTGAGATAACTTGCAAATTCAGGCATTACTACTGCTGTTGCAAAAGCATCTTTGTTAGAGGTATCTACTTGATAGGTAACAAAGAAATCATTAAATAAAGAGAGGAAAACATAATGGGATATTATATTCATCAGAGGAGTAAGAACTATTGATAATATGATTAAGTCTATTGTCATAGAAAAAACCCGAGGGATGAATTTAGAGTAAATAATTTGTTTTTTCATCACGAGTTCTCCATGGTTGGCTTAATGATCAAATAACCTATTCCTTTATATCGAACTGAATTATTTTTAGCAATTTTATTGTGACCAATGACGTTAATACCCCAGCTAATAGTACCATAGCAGCTACTGTAATGAGACTGCCCGAGTACAGGTAACTTGATACAGCCACGAATACAGAACATATGAATGAACGAAGTGCCATAATTGCTGATGAAGCAGTTCCCTTGATCTCAGGAAATAAATCCATGGACTTAGCAAATATAACTGGATAAGTAGTAGCGGCGCCAATACCGAATATTGTCATAGCAATTGTTGTCATGTATGGTGCATTATCAAATGTTACCGATACAAGAAGAAGTAATATTGAGCCAAGTATGGTAAGTATAGTTCCATAAATTACAGAATTTTTCATACCGATAAAACTATTTATTTGTCCGCAGTAAAGGCTAGTTATACAGAATGCACAAATAATAGCTCCTTGATGCAAAGCGTAATACATAATCGGTAGATTGTATGTTTCCATATAGAGAAAAGAGCCGCATGCAACAAAACTCATCCAACCTCCATATACTAAGCTTGGAGTTATAGATGCATAGAAAAATTCTTTACTAAACATAAGTTGTGTATAATCTTTTTTAATTTTCTTAAGCTCAAATTTCTCAAGATTATTCTTTGTTTCCGGTAACCAGTAATATAACATTATCCAAGATATAACGGAGATTATAGCGATCGTGGTATAATTACCTCTCCAGCCAAGAGATTTATTAATGAAACTGCCAGCTATTGGAGCAGCAGACATAAAAACTGTAATCATTGAATTCATCATGCCAATTAACTTAGCTGATTGTTCTGAGTTGTAGATGTCTGCTACCATAGCAAATGCAACGACAGCCGAAGTGCCAGCACCAATTCCTTGAAGTAATCGTGAACAAAGTAAAAATTCAATATTAGGTGCAAAGGCGCATCCACATGCTCCAAGCATCATTATTGCGTTGCCAATAATCATGACTTTGCGTCTTCCAAATGAATCTGATAATGGGCCATAGACTACGCTTGATAGACAAAAGCCAAAGAAATTTAGTGCTACTGTCATCTGGGTCAAGCCATCTGATATATTAAAATAATCTGAAATATCAGGAAAACTAGGTACAGAAATATCTACTTCTACACAGCATGTTAGTAGGGATATTACAAGTAATAATGGTAGACTCTTGGTCATATTTATACTAGGTAATTATATTGGTAATAGTTGTTTTTAAAAAGTGCACGACCTCTTGGGATTTATCCAAAGAGTATCGATTAAACTCATGCCCCCAAACTGGTTTTGGGAATAGCTTGTCGTTTTTAAATCTAGCCACGATATGAATGTGCATTTGGGGCACTATATTGCCAAGAGTTGCAATATTCAGTTTATCTGGGTTAAATACTGATTTTATTATTTTAGCTACTTGCAGTATTTCTGAATTTAATTTATTAAACTCATTTGCTTTTAAATCCATGATTTCAACAATATCCTTCTTCTCCGGGACTAGTATGACCCAAGGAAAATCAGAATTATTCATCAGGCGTAATTGGCATAATTCAAACTTAGTTATAAAGATACTGTCCTGTTCCAATATGGAACTTAATTTAAAGCTCATTGGGAGCCTCTTGAGTTGTTTTTCTCAAATCTAATTTATCTATAATTCTTGCAAATGCTCCATTACCCAGGACATTAGCACTAGTAATAAATGGGTCAAATAAAATATATAAAGCAGTTATCAAAGAAAGCATCTCTGTGTTAAATCCTAGATATTTATCTAAATATTGGTAACATAACAATTATTCCTCCGCCTGGAATCGCTGCAACAGAGAATTTTGCAAGTACGAAATAAAATGTGAATATAATATATGTATATAGTTCTGGTTGAGGTAGATTATAGTTTTTTAAGATAGCATAAGCAAAACAAGGTATTGCTATACAATCGCCCACTAGATGAATGTTAACAGTTGCTGGAATAACTGTGTGAACAAGATCTTTATTTTTGGCATTTTTTTCCGTTCCGATGATGGTCAAGGGCATACTAGCAGCGCTGGACATTGTGCTAAAGCCACTAAGAGCTGCAGGAAGCATATTTTTAATAGAAATAACTGACTTAGAGAGATTAAACTTTTCTAATACAAAATACACAAAAGTAACGTAGCCAAACTGGGTAAAAGCAATGATCATAAATATTATAGTATAATTCTTCAAAATCTGGGTGATAACTCCATCATATTGAAGCTTTACTACAAACCCAGTGACAAAGAGAGGTATCATCAAAGTAATGATTTTGAGTAGTTGGGTTGTCATTACTTCAAGCAATGAGCATATATTTTCTGTTTTTTTAGGAAGTATGCTTGCTGATAATATTCCGGTAATGATTCCAGAAAACATGGCATAGTGATTTGGTATTAGGCTTGGTAGTGCAAATAGTATATGTCCTTTTAACGCATCATTCTCATTTGGAATTGCAAGCGATAAGTCAAAGTCATAAATAATTACACCTATTACTTGGCTCAGAGAGGTGGTTAAGAAGTTAGAAATTATTACTCCTCCAAGAATTACCAAGATTATTCTGGACGCATCTTTTGCAAGGTTTACAGCTGCCTTATAAAGCAAGCTAAAGATTATTACTGGAAGCAAAAAGATGATTATTGACTTAATGGTTAAGCTAATACCAAAAAGTGTCTCTGCTAGTTGTAGTGGTATATAGCCGCCAAAAGCGATAATTATAAATATTAGTAGTGCCAACACTGCGGGCATTTGATGAAACATGGCTTTAGACCTTGATTTTTGTTAGTAAATATATATGAAAAATTTGACGAATGCTATATTATTGACCGGAAACACCGGTAGTAGTTATGGTCATAATAAATAGCATAGATTGAATCATGAATTTGCTCTTAAAACCAGATCTATTGCCTAGATCATTGTTAAGACATGATATAGTTGCGAATTTATTCTGTCAAATAAATTCCAATAATACATTATTTGGATAATCATGCATGTCCCACTTGTTTCCTTGGCGCTACAAAATATGTGTAAAATAACTTGCTTATCTTAATCTAATTTACGACTTAGTTTAGTTTTTTGTCTCTCGTGAGATACAAATATCAATCTAAAATTGATAAAGCGTGGTTAAGTTATGCACAAATTCATACTTACTATTAAATTATTAAACCTTAAAGTAATAAAGCTTAGAGTTAAATTTGATTTTTGTAAGCTTCATGCGGGGTTTGGGGGTATGCTCATTTTTTACTCATCTTAAGCAAAACTTGAGTCTTTATAGAAAAATTGTAGTATCTGAACATGTTATTCACATAGTTACCCACAATTTATGTGGATATTAATAATTCAAAAAGGTTGGGGATCAATTGGACCATAGCAAATAAGCAAAAACTAAAGACAAAATGGCCAAGGATTGCATGGCAATTCTTAACGACATTAATTTTGTACCATATTTTTTACTAAATTTTTCTCCAGCTGCCATGGAGAGTAATCCCAACAGCAAAACAATTGTGGTAAGTATAGCAAAAGTGATGATAAATATCATGATTATTTAGTCCTATTTTGGGTCCATTAAAGAATTATGTAGAAGTTTTGTCAAGTTAGATCCTTCAAGCTATTGACAATCGAGTGTTTTTTTATTAGACTGTCATTAACTCTGATCACATATATTAAATATAAAAAAATAATTTATTATGAAACGTACATTCCAACCTAGTAATCTTGTGAGAAAAAGAAGACATGGCTTTAGAGCTAGAATGGCTACTGTTGGCGGGAGACTTGTCATAAAAAATCGTAGGGCAAAAGGTAGAAAAAACCTTACTGCGTAATTGCGCTATGAATATTCTTTCGTTAAAAAATCAGAAAGAATTTGACGGCGTTAATAAGTGTGGATCAAAAATACATGAATCGTGCTTTATCTTAATAGTATCTACAAAAAATCTTCAAACAGAAATAATGTCAGCTTCCAATCCAACAATTCTCGGAATGAAAGTAAGTCGAAAATTCTCTAAAAAAGCTGTTATTCGTAATAAAGCTAAGAGAAGAATAAGGCATTTAACCCAGTTGCTTGTAAAAAATCCTGATATAAATACGGATAACAAGTCGATAATCGTTATACCAAAACGAGGTTTTGAAAACCATAATTTTTCAAAATTATCCAATGACTTTTTTAGGGCATTTTCTAAGATCTGCTAGATTTACATAAATCTTACCCTAAAAAAATACCACAAATATCTATCTTTGTAGTTAATTTTGCTATTCCATTTAATGAGTTATTTACCTTCTATTGACTTGTTATTCTGATCCGATGTACTTTATAATTAAGTAATTTGAAAAATATAGGGGTACTTATTATGTCGTCATTAGATGAATACCGTAATCTAGGAAAGGATTTGAGTGGGTATGTAGCAGCTGTTAAGACAAATTCCGGAGCTTTGGGTTTACAAGAAACATTTAAATCAGGCGGGAAATTATTTGATGTAATGCAAATGCTGGACCAAAAAGAGAAGGCGATTCGTAACTATGAAGAGCAGCTCTTGAAAGTTTTTGATCCTGAAAATCCTGGAGAAATTACTCGTGATTACGTTAATAAGAAGACCGCAGAAAATGGAGTTGAACTTGCAGAAATAAAATTACTTAAAGATAGATTGAATGATCTTTCATCTGCCGTAGGTCAAAAAAGTTCTGGTTTTGCTACGACAAGAGCTGTAAATGAATTTTCTGAAGGGGTAGAGAAGCATGAGAAGGTATCAAAGGGCTTTTTCTCTACTTTTGCTAGCTTTATGGGTAGTATATTTAAAGGCAAGGATGAACAAAAACTGGTTCAGGCCTCAACTACTTTAGATGTGAGAGTTAATGCAATTAGCACCGAGAGCCAAGAGAGATTTACAATTCCAGGAAAGGGGAAAGATGGTCCGGAAATTCCTCAACCTGAAAAAGTTGTTCAAAAGGGGTTAAGTTCTCAAGAGATAAGTGGCTTTAGTGCGCCGCCAATCGATCCACCTCCACCGTTGCCGTCATCGATGAGTGAAGTGGGAAGCTCTATACCAGAAGCACCGCCGCCGCCGCCAATGAGTGAAGTGGGAAGTCGTCCTATAACGCCGCCGCCAATCGCTCCACCTCCGCCGCTGCCGTCATCGATGAGTGAAGTAAGAAGCTCTATACCAGAAGCACCGCCTCCGCCATCAATGAGTGAAGTGGGAAGCCCTATACCAAGAGCCCCATCACCCCCGCCACCAATGAGTGAAGGAAGGGAAGGATTAAAACCACCTTCCAAAGAAGGTGAACCAATTGATTTAGGACCTAAAAAGGATTTGATGAGCGAGATACGTAAAATGGGCTCTAAGAAAAAAACATTATCGCTTAACCATCCAAATTATAAACATGTGGCTATCGAGCCTAAAGCAGAAAAAAGTACTGATAAAGGTTTGTTAGGTGGCCTTAAAGCTCGAGTGGGCGGTGGAGAAGAAGTACCCATTGAACAAAGATTGCTTGATGGAGTATCTAAAAAAGATCAGCAAAATATACTTTATTCCGCAATGGTTGATAATAATGAAAAGCTAGTTGCTGATTTATTAAAACATCAATCAGAGTTCAACACTGGCCAGCAAAATGAGTGGGAAGAAGACATTGTAGAAAAAAGATCCACTTTTTCGCCAGAACAAGTGGATACTGTTCGTAAAGCTGCAGAAGAAACTAAACTTAGAGTCGCTGCTGGTATTGATCTTGTTACGGTAAAAGAAGGACCTAAATCAGTACCTATTACTCCAAAGGTTCAGGAGATTCCCAATACTACTGTAAAAGTTGAGAATGCCTCACCTCCACCGTCACCTCCAATAGTTAATATTGGTGGAGGAGTGCCGCCACCGCCACCTGCGCCATCTTTAGAGGTAGGGTCTATTCCAAAAAGCAAACCTCCCAAGGTGGATAAACCTATTATAGTACCAGATAGTAGTGACTTACTTGCTCAAATTAGAGAAGGAGGTCTGAAGAATTTAAAAAGCGCTAGTCAGAGTCCATCTTTAAATTCAGAGGAATTTACTTATACAGCTTCAAAAGAAAATAAACCTTCGATGCCACGTGAAGGTTTGGGAGGGGTATTGGCTCAAGCTATGCAAGCAAGGCGTGGTGATATTGAGGACTCAGAGGAACTTGATGAGGCAATGGTAGAAAAGCTCGAAAAACTCTCGCCTCAACAGCAGCTAAATGAGCTTTATTCTGCAGTTATTGACGGGGATAAAACAAGAATAGCAAGAATAATAGATGTTGGTAATTCCGAAGTGTTTACTAAAGAAAACATGGAGAAAATAGCAAGTGCTGCTCAGAAAATTTCAGCTACTCAAGACGTTTCTAAAAAAACCATTATAGAAGCAGGAGTGAAGGAACTTGCTAAAGAAGCTAAGATAAACATAAATGTTGGAGAAAGTAGAGGAAGGAGTTAGAGAGTAATGGAGTTTGATGAAGATAAGTCTGTTAAAGCTGAGGCGGCGATTGAGGAGGTAACTGCTTCAGCTAAGGTAAAGCCTAAATCTAACTTAGAGAATCTCTTTGAGCAGGATGAAGATTTAGGAAAGGCTGTAGAGAAAATTTTTGATGAAACTAAAGATTTGAATGAAATACAGACAAAAATTATTTTGCTCCTCCAAGCCTATCTGAAAACAAAAAAGAAATCAGGTATTGATGTTAGCAAGATTGAAGATCTAGAAAAAAAAATAACTGAAGATATTACCAACTTTATTAGCAAATTTACTAAAACTATAGAAGAAGATATTGACCCAAACATAGGCACTGTTAGTAAAAAAGACAGGGCGAGTTTACTGAATATTGAGGCTAGAAAAAATATAAAACGGATTATGAAAAATTTTGTTGTTTATGAAATTTATAAAGTTATGAATCCTAAAAGAATTGCTGGCGAAACTAAAGAAGATAATTACAGAAAGAACTTAATGCAAGGTGGAGAGCAGCTTGCTAGCAGGTATGAAGGTGGCAAAGAATCTGATCTTAAGGAATATGGAGCGGCAAAAGTTGAGCGTATAAAACACGAAGCTTTGTCAATGAGTAAAGGTGGTGGAATGGGACGCTAAATGCTAATTCAAGGAGAATCACGAATTAATTAAAAATAGGACTGCACCAGAGCTAAAAGGGGTTTCTGCTTTAGGGCTAGAATAGAATAATTTATAGTTTTTAGTGCAGTTAAATTAATATTTAACAATTCCAACGCTTGAGCAACCCCTGAAAAATATAGGGATATGTATCAGTTACTCTCTTAAAAATTAAAATAGGTGAATTAGATGGCAAAAGCTAGAATAAGGATGGGTTTAAATAGCCTAATGACTAGTGTAAGCGAAGAAAATGTAAATGCAAGAGATTCAAAGGGTTGGGCTCCGATACATTATATGGCTGGTTGTGGTGCACTAAAGCATATTGAGTACTTGGTAAGCTTGGGTGCAGACCTAAATCTATGTTCAATAAAAGCGGGGAAGACCAAACCCATAACACCACTTATGGTAGCCATAAAAACTGGTGAAGTTGCAGCAGCTGAGCTTCTATTAAAGTTAGGAGCTATTTCACTATTAGAAGTTGATGCAGTAGTGGCCATAGGTGAACTTCCAAAAGATATGGTAGTTGATACCTAGCAATTTTATAAAGATTAGTTAGGCAAGATATGAATCAATTTTTATTTCGTCTTGCCAAATGAGAATAATCGTCATATTTCATTAAATTCGGTTTTGTAGCAAATTCCAGTCCATTCATGTAGTGTTCAAGTAATGCAGTCAAGCCAGCTTTGTGCTTCATTATTTCATCAAAAGATAGAATTATCTCACTTGTGCTGATATATGGACTGGAGCTGCCAATTTTTACATACGTCAAAACTAGCTCAGCTTTACATGATGCCTCTGAGCCGAGAGGAAATCCACCTTCAAAAGCTATGATCGCTTCAACAAGAAGCTGTGGAGATAGGCCGGACAAAACATCTTTCTTTGTTGGCAGAGCACCTGTTTTGAAGTCAAGAATTGCTAATGTACCCTTGTGGTCAAGCTCTATTCTATCCGCGATCGCTTTTAATATAATATTTTTTCCTTTTATATCAAGCGTTGTCTGCCCTTGGATTTCGCTATAAACTTTAACGGCATTTTTACGTCTGTCATCATCAAACTTTATAAATTCATCAGCGAGAGTCATGATTTTTATTTTCCACATTTTTTTAGCGAAGTCTGGAACATTACTTGCTGCAAGTACAGATTCGGCAATAGATATAATTTGCAATGATTTACTAACGTTTCTGGCATTGTAGTTTTTAGTATAGAGTTCGACTACTAGATGAAAGAAATTTCCAAATTCTGCCAAATTAGGGCGCTCATCAATTTCCTCAATTTTGCGTAATTTGAGTATTTTTTTAGCGTAAAAGTTGTACGGTGCTTTGATTAATGTTTCAATATCAGTAGCGTATAATACGTCCGGAAAGCTTTTGCTTCTTGAACTTATTTCGGCTGATAGCAATTTAGGTTCGTGGGTGGCGGTCGGTTTTGCATGCGTTGTTTCTAACTTTCCTGCCAGAATATGCTTTAGATTTAAAATAAAAGGCGAAGGTAGCGTTAATTTGTTAGTGCCTTGTTTTTTTGCTCTGGTTAGTAGCACCTGCTGATTTTGAATATTCATATAAAAATCGTATAATGCTTTGTCAAAATTAATCTGTCTTTTATCTAAACCTATCATTGTTTGCATCTTTTTACTGAGCCAAGGATTATTTTGTACGATATTTGGATAACTCCCTTCATTTAAATCTGTAATAATAATTAGATCATATTCGATAAATCCTGAAGAGCTGGAAGAGCAGATGATAATTTGTTGTTCATGGTTTATGGGAAATAATCTGCCGCCATCAATAATTTGTCGTAAAATGTCTGGGCAGTCCTCTATATTATTAATTTCTAAGGTGCAATTTAGTTGAGCAATTTCAGTAATCAAGGCAATAACATCTTGATTATTTTGCCAAATTGTTGGCACAAGTTGTTCAACTACTTTAATTAGATTCTTAAATATCAAAGGAAATTGAGTTGAGAAAGGGGGGCTAGAAAAGGCACCGATAATGATTGTACAATACTTTAATAATTCTTTATCTCCATTGTTTTCTATAATAGATAAAATAGCTTCTAAATTAGAGGCAAATTTATTAGTCTTTCTAATTATATTTTTTAGCGCTTGGGATTTAGTTGAATTAATCATTGGATGAGATAAGAAGGTGAAGAACTTTTTTAAATCAAACTCATTATATAACAATTCGGCGACGATTAATATTAAGGATATAGAGTGTTGGTTGAGGATATTTTCGCCAAACTGGTCTTTATAACCCAATGAATATTTGTCTAAAAATATCTGATATTGTTCTTTAGCATATTGGTTATGGGCGATTAATGCAATACGGCTTTTAGGGTTTTTGTTCAATTGTGATGCGCATCTTAAAGCTATATATTCTGCTTCATGCGCAATATTTTCAAACTCAACATAATTTATGTTGCTGGATATACTTCCTAGATCAATTTCAGGCTGCAATATAAGTTGACAGTTATTTAAGTCACAAGCTGCTTTTATAAAATCAGAAGTCATTAAATTATTACTAACCACGCCAGCAATAATAATGGCTTCTGATGGATCTTTACATAGTCTTTGAATTTCCGCTTTAAACATCAATTTTTGGTATGATGCACGGGTCATTTTCTTCATAGATTGAATTTTTATTTGCCAATTATCAAAAGCAAAGCAAAGAAAATCATGTATTTTATGCCAATGTTCAGGCTGATCAAGAACAGGCAATTGTTTTATTTCTTCAAGATTTATATTATTTGCCTCCAATTCAAAAAACAAATTGGCTAACGATGGACTAAGGCGAAGACTTTGGACCAAATCATAACCTAATGGTTTATAGTCATTTATAGTAATAGCTAAAGTAACTTTTTCTTCAAGGCGGCTTATACTACCAACTTGTTCTGACGGTATTTTGAAAATTTCTTCACTTTCAGCGATCAATTCACTAATAGGAATGATTTTAGGTAATATACAAGTGCCAAGTCTAGTCACTAATATCTTTTGTAGTTCACTGCAAGCAAGACCAGTGGGTAATAGAATTTTAAGTTTAGTAAAGTCCTGGGCTGAATTATTTATAGCAATTTGAGCTACTTCTTCAAGAAATTTAAATTTTGAATTAGATTGAAAAGCCCTTTTTATCATACTGCTTGGTATAACATAAAATAACTGTAATAAACTAGCTTTGAAAAAATCACGATAGCAATAGTTAAGCTCAAATTAATTCTACAAAATCCGGCAAATACAAGAACAAATTTACCAAAAAAGGGCACTGCGCTAAGTGCTAGAAATAAAAGCAAATATCTGGAGCGACGAATTTGTTCAATTTTGCTTTGTGATGATACGATATCTTCATTTGTCAAGGGGGATAGTACTTTATGACATATTATGCCAAGTAGATAGTTTATAGAGGAAGCAAGCGCGAATGAGGTAGTAGATACCAGGATAATTGCATAAGGATTATATGAATTAAAGATCTTCATCGAATTGATCACGAGTTCTGACGATGTATTAATAGCAAGATTGGTTACTAAAGTGTCGGTGAAGAGGAGCAAGTACATTTCGGTAAGATTCATAATTTAACCTGGCGATTGGTGATATTTTTAAACCCATCTAAATCTCATAAAATCATATCAACTATTGTTTTTGCAGCAATGTCCGAGGGTCTTTGATCCCAATTAAAACCAATGGAGCTCAAGACTTTCTGGGATTCAGCTACCTGAGCCTTAGAACGCTCGTTATTATTCAGTAAATCCCGTATAGCTTGTGACACGTTCTCTGTATTAAAATCGGATTGTATATACTCAGGGATTATTTCTTTATTTGATACAATATTTATTAAAGAGGCATACTTAATTTTTATTATCAACTTCAAAAAGAAAAAAGTAATTGGATTTAGTTTATATCCCACTACCATTGGAGTACCAGATGCAGCAATCTCAATTGTATTAGTACCAGACTTCGCTAAAGCGCAATCACTTATAGCAAAGATTTTAAGGCGTTCTGTCGAAAAGCCAAATTCAAACTCAAACTTAGCTGATACAAGGTATTTGAGAATATTTCGTATATTTGATTTATCTGGTTGGACAAAAATTACCTTAATAGCATGCGTTGATGATAATTCATCAAACACCTGCCTAATTATTGGCATATGACGAGATATTTCTCCAAGTCTACTACCGGGAGTAACAGTGATGACTTTAACATTCTCGCTAGTATGCAGTTCTTGCCTTAAACCTTTGGATCTAACATAAAATGCCTGCTCTAACACTGGATGTCCAATACAAGTAGTTCGCAAACCATAAGCAGTAAAGTAAGCAGGTTCAAATGGAAGTAAAGTGAGCAGGTGGTCATAAAGTTTAGCATATTTTTTGGCTCTACCTGGTTTGTATGCCCAAACAGATGGCGCAACAATATGCACAAGTTTTATATGAGGAGCTATTTCTCTAACTTTATTAGCCACTCTGTAGGTAAAGCCTGGAGAGTCAATAGTAATTAAAACGTCAGGGTTCTGAGCAATGACATCATGGACCGTCTTATTAATAAGGCTTTTAAGGCGAAAAATATGAGGTAGCACTTCGAAAAACCCCATCATGCTTATATAGCTCATCCGAAACAAAGACATCACTCCTTGATCTCTCATGTTTTTGTCACCAACTCCATGAAAAATTATATTATCTCGGTCTTTTAGTAACCTTTTGATGGCGTTGATCAGCAACCCACCAATAAAGTCTCCTGAAGACTCTCCTGCAATAATATAGAATTTTATCAATTACTACCTCTACATAAACTTAGCGATTTATCGACAGCATCTGATTCAATATTAAGACAATCTAGTATTGTATGGAAGATATAATCATGCGAAATTTCTTTTTTCTCTAGAGATTTAACTGCTTTCCATTTATCTGGATAGGATGATTTATAACTATCGGAAAACCAAACCATAAATGGCACCATCCGTTGTTCCTCTGCATAGTCATCCGCTGGGTGGGTCAATCTGCCGCATTCACCAAGAGACTCGCCGTGATCGGAGGCATAAATCATAAAAGCTTTTTTGTTTTTGAGAATATTTATTACGCTAGATAAAAAAAATCGGTATATAATATCGAATTATCGTAGCTATTTAGACGTTCATGCTCATCGCAACTTGCGGCATCACGTTTTATGGTGTCAGCAATAGTAGGCTTGAATTTAGCAAATTCTTCTGGATATCTAGCACCATAATTCCAATGACTGCCAGTAGTATGAAGCACCAAAAATTTCTTCATACCAGATATGATATTTTGTTCTAAATGTGGTAACAATTTGCCATCATGACTATTTGGTGCCATTAGAAGAGAACCGCCAGGAATTATATGAAAGTTAACCTCGTCATAGAATGATCCGCCCGGCTTATTTCTGTAATATTGTGTAATTGACTGGGTGCCAAACCATGTAGTTTCAAAACCTAATTTGGTAAGTATGGACAGAACGCTCGATTCAGAATCAAGCATTGAAATATCTTTTTCACCAAAACGTGATAGCATGCACGGAACAGACAGATAAGTTGTGTTAGCACAGGATCTGGCTTTATACGATACAAGATTTTCTACTAATAATAAATTCGGTGTCGTTTCTCGCTCATAACCGTTTATACCAAAATTTGCATATCTTGCAGCTTCGCCTATAACTAGAACACCAACTACATCATCATCTGACGAATCAATAAAGGTGTATTTGTTACTAATATCCGTCTTAGTATATTCTTCTGTCTGGCCAAAGAAATATAAATAACTATTATGCAGGTATTGTATTGGAAAATAGCTTCTTACAAAACTAAATTTAGGAGTAATAATATTATTTATTGCTATTAGCAAACAAACTGCAGCTAAGATTTTAGTAAAAAATAGTTTAGTTGTTTGAATTTTAAAATAATTAATACTATAGACACAAATTGAAGCACTGAAAATTAACCAAACAATAACTCTTGCACTAACTAACTCATAAACTTCTGTTGATTCTGTGCCAAATATTGATGGCATTATTGAAAGTGTTGGGCTAATTGAGAAGAAAAATAAATAATAACTGGCAAGTGCTCCCGTTATAAATAAAAATAAAGCAGCGATAATAAATAATAAGCGATAAACTGTAAGGCCAAAAAATATAATGAATAATACAATTAGGTTGTAAACGAAATCCTTTGTCAACTCAATGAGTGCTTGCAATATATCTGACTGCAAATACTGAAATTTGTAAATAAAAACTGCAGAATTGAATAAAACGCAATATAGGACTGCAAAAACTAACGAGGCTTTTATTAGGTTGATATCTAGATGTTTTCGAATATATTTGAACATGAAATTATATAAAATTAAAAAAATCAACTAACACTAATTAGCATGATCATAAACTCGCTGCAAGAATTTTGTCAGTTTTTTCAAAAAGGAAAACCAATAATTTCTATTGATTACGGTTTAAAAAAGCTAGGTCTTGCTATTTCTACACCAGATCACCACTTACCTATGCCGCTTAGAATAATTGCAAATGAATCTGATAGAAAAAAGATTACAGAGATTATAAGTATTTTAAAAGAAAATAATATATGTGCTATTGTAATGGGTTTACCCATCAATATGAATGGAACCAAAAGCGAGCAAACTTTAATAGTAGAGCATTTTACAAATAAGCTTGCAAAAAGAACTGAGTTGCCAATATTTTTCCAAGATGAGCGGCTAACTTCAAAAGCGGCTGATAACTTACTCAAAGATTTTGGTTTAAAAAGAAAGAATAGAAACTCTATTGATGACTTAGCTGCAGCTAGCATGATTTTGGAAACAACATTGGATAGTGCAAAAAACGCACTTAAATCTAGCTAAGTTCTAAAAAATGCTGATAGAAACTAAAAATTACATAGGAAATTAATGGCTCTAATAGAAGAAGGTTCGTGTCTTATCGAATTTATAAATAAGCAAGGGCTTGGTTCTGGCAAAAGCCCGCTTGGATTAGTAGAAGTACCATATGCTCTTCCAAGTGAGATTATTACTTTCCAGAGGCATGGGTATCGCAGAAAGTCCAATTGTTTGCTTAAAAGCATTGAAACACTATCTAGTCATAGAGTCACGCCAGAATGTAAGTATTTTGGCCGATGTGGTGGTTGTATGCTCCAGCATATGGACCTAGAAACTTACGATAATTTCAAACTTAGTCTTGTAAAAAATGCTTTACCGCCTGAGACTAAAATAAAACCAATAATTACTATTCCTAAAGGAAATCGCCGCCGTATTAATCTACAGGCACTTAAAAAAGATGAGCAGCTATTTCTTGGATTTCACCGTTTTCATTCGCATCAGATTATTGATATCGACAGCTGCCCAGCCATGATGAGGCCATTATCTGCTATACTTATACCATTAAAAGAAGTTCTTATGAATATTTTGGAACATAGACAGAAAGCTGAAATATTCCTAACGCACGCAAGTAATGGTATCGATATGCTCATTGAGTTGCATGACCTTATTGACATTGCTCCAAAACAGGAAAGAGAGTTGGTGGATTTTGCAAAAAAAACCGGAATTATTAGACTGCAATTTCGTTCATCTAAGAAACCTAAAATTTTATTTGAGACTGAAAAGCCGTATATTTTATTAGGCAATAAAAAAGTGGCTACCGATGCTAGAGGTTTTATGCAAGCCAGTTTCTCATCAGATCAAATATTAGCAGATTTAGTAGAGCAATATTTACCCCAAGAAAAAGGGGCTCTAGTTGACCTATTTTGTGGCCGCGGTACTTTTTCCTTACCACTTAGTAAGCGTTTTAGCGTCGATGGGTTTGAATGTGATGCAACCTCGCTTGAGGCCCTTAAAGAGGCTTCAGAAGGAGCGATAATGCTTCATAAACGAGATCTATTTACTAATCCTTTAAGTATAGATGAGCTACGACCATATCGTTTTGCGGTTATTAACCCACCAAGAGCAGGTGCTTTAGAGCAAATCAAGGCATTAGCTCATAGTGAGTGTGAGAGAGTGGTCTATATTTCATGTAACCCCGAAAGTTTTGCCCGTGATGCTGTCATTTTAAAAAATGGAGGATATAAGCTGCTTGAGATTACGCCAGTAGATCAGTTCTACTGGAGCTCTCATCTTGAAGTCGTAGGAGTATTTGTGTCTACTGCTGCACTCTAGAGGCCAACTTAATTCCAGATAGTTTCTTAAGCTCGAAATGTAGCGAGTCTTTTCCATATAATAATTTATATTTTCTACAAAATAATAAAGAGCTATTGACATCGTCTTGTTGTACTACTATACTAATACAGTATGACGATCAAATTAAGGTAGCAACTAATGAATAGCGATGAATCAGTAAGTTTACTAGATACCCTTCTAGCTATCGACACAAAAGACCAACTCAGCAATTTTTTAAAAGATTTATGTACGCCAGCAGAGCTCAGGTCTTTAGAGGAAAGATGGAAAGTTTGCCAGCTATTAGCAGAAAACTTGTCTTATAGAGAAATACATGCACTCACTGGGGCAAGCTTAACTACGATAGGAAGAGTAGCTAGGTTTTTGAAAGAAGAAAGATATGGTGGCTACAGAAATATTTTAGCACAGCTCGGAGAATAAAGATGGTTAAGAATTTTATATCGCTAATGGGAATTTTTTTAAGCCTATTATCAATTGCAGAGGCTAATGATACTATAAAAAAAGTCTACATTAACCAGTTGGTTCAACACCCGGCTCTTGATATGACTACAAAAGGAATTATTGATGGGTTAACTGAGTTAGGTTATACAAATGGCATAAACCTAGACTTGAAAGTTGAGAACGCTCAAGGTGACACGGTATTGGCAAATCAAATAGCAGCAAGGTTGGTTAGTTTACAGCCTGATGTCGTGGTGGGTAACCCTACAATCACGGCTCAATCTTTTGTTAAATACGCGAAGGAAGGTAAAATAAAACTTGTTTTTACTTCTGTCACTGATCCATTAGGCGCAAAAATAGTGAACAAACTTACAGAGCCAGGAGGCAATGTCACTGGTGTATCAAATTTTGTTGATCTTGAGCCTCAGATTGAGCTCTTCAAGGAAATAAAACCAACGATAAAAAAGATAGGATTTTTATATAATCCTGGAGAATTAAATTCTATTACTTTAGTCAATAGACTAAAAGAAATTTGTCCTAGATATGGACTAGAATTAATAGAAATGACTGCTAGCAAAACCTCTGAAGTTTACCAAAGTGCTATTAAGTTGAGCTCTCTTGTTGACGCAATATTTATTAGTAACGATAATATGGCTCTTAGTGCATTAAGAACCATAGTGAAAGCAGCTGATGCTGAAAAAATTCCCGTTTTTGTGAGTGATACTGATATCGTAAAGGATGGTGCACTTGCTGCGCTTGGTCCAAATCAATATGAGATTGGTAAACAAACAGCTCGTTTGATTGCCAGAATACTAGAAGGAGAGGACATAAATAAAATGAATGTTGAGTTTCCAAAAGGCACAGAATTGTTTCTGAATCAAACCACGGCAACTAAACTTGGAATAGTATTTTCTCAGAAACTATTAGCAAAAGCTGATAAGATTATTTAGCACTGTCATTATTTAATAAAAAAGCTCTTGACTGGGTTCGTCAAGAGCTTTTTCGCAGAGATCTGAAAGTGCCAATAAAAAAGGAAGCGCCCATTTTAGATCCATCTGTTTCATTATGTTCTTTAGAAAGCAGAAACCTCTAAATCAGCTAAATTTTACTTATGTTTTGGCTTTACAAAAGCTTTGCCAGCATTTTCTTTAATACCGGTTTGCATGACATTCAGTGCCTCAAGCAATGACTTTGTAGACATATCAATAACTTCTTTTGCATTATTGAAATTAGTATCCAAGGTTGATTGTAAATATTTTTGCTGGCAAGCGGTAATTTGATTTACGTCGCCTGCAGAAACGGCCTCCTGCATCGTATTATACATTTCAGTTGTATTTTTCTGAAGAGCCTCAGCTCCTCTTTTGAAGATGGATTGCATATTCTCTGATACCATTTGATTGGTTGAAGATAGAGTTTCAGCTGTATTTTTCATTGAAGCAGAAAACGAAGGCATGTCTATATTAGGCATTCCTTGCATTGACTTCGTAAAAGCCTCTTGGTTCATAAGTGACTGAAAAAACTCAAACGGATTATTATTACTCATAAGCTTAACCTCTTTTATAGTGAATTTAAGTAGTTTTGATTTAGATATTTTATTATTTACAGACCTAAATATGCACCAACTTGTTGATTGTACCATGAATTTCTAAAGTTACAAAAAAATAATTTCCTGGTTGAAGCTAATTGGTCACAAAGTAGCTTTATGAAATATCTATTTTTTTATAGAGGATGTAAGGCTAAGAATATCTTTTTCAAGCTTTGCAACTAGTTTTTTTAGCTGCTCATACTCTTCTCTCGAGACATATTTTCCTTTGATAACATTTTCTTCGATATACTTAGCACTTGATGATCTAATAACTTCTCTAGATTCTCTTGCTATTTTACCAGCGCCTGCCAGCATATTTACTATGGTTTGTTGAGTCATATTACTAATCTAAATCATTTATTTTTGACAATTGTAATAGAAAGTGCATGTAATCCATTAACAAATTCTTCTTTTAGAAGATTATTAATAATGCGATGTTGTTCAATTTTCCTGCAGCCATTCAGAGCATCGGAAGAAATTTTAATTTCAAAATGCGTTTGACCATCTCCCTTTGGATTGCCAGAATGACCAATGTGATGAGCACTTACATCTTCTACTTCGAGAAAATGTGGATTTAAAGCACGGAGCCTATGTTCAATGCTTTCTTTTCTATTCATTATATTGCTTTAATGTTTAAAAGTATAATTGGTTTTGCTATCATTATTGGGCATCACTCTTCAACTAACAAAAACATAGGGTATTATGTCTAATAAAGCAAGAAGCATGGAAAGCTTGCAGAAAGAGATTAACCGAGTTAAGAGTGGGGTTTTACTAACTGTAAAGCTCTTGAATAAGAATGAACTCAACATTCTAATAGAAGATACAGCCACTATTATCGACAAGTTTTATTTAATGGTTGAAAAAGCATGCGAAAAAGCTAGCAACCACGTTATTTTAAGAACATACGACCCAACTAGACTATATATAGTCCTACCAGATGATGCCAAAATTGCTGAACGTCTAGCTTACTCTATTTATAAACAGGTTCAGCTCTATGTTGATTCGCAGACTCCGGAAAGTTATCTAAAATGCGGTGTGGGTAGCATAAAATTCGATGATAAACAAAAAGATGCGGGCAAACTTCTATCGCTATTACTTTATACCATGTCAATTTCCAAAGATCGCAGCTATTATCATAGTTATGATGATCATCCTATTGATATTGAAACGTTAAGAGCGAGCAATACTAACTTAAATTTGCTAAGAACGTCTTTGTTAAAGAAGAAAGCAAAGTTTATGTATCAGCCAATTATCGATCGTAAGTCTGGTAATATTGAATATTATGAATGTTTGCTTCGTGTGCCAGACAAGGATGAGGGCTTCATTTCCATAGGTCCAATGATAGAGGCTGCTGAATCAAAGGGATTAATAAGTATTGTGGACTTTACTGTAGTTGAAATGGCAATCAAAGAACTTGCCGAGGACAAAACCATTAAATTATCAGCGAATATTTCTAATATAGGAGTACTGAACAAAAGATTATTAAAGAGGATTGAAAGCTTATTCAAGAAGTACGAGGTAGCTGATAGGCTAATAATTGAGATAACAGAGACTTCTCTCAACCAAGATTTTCTTACTACCAAGAAGTTTATCGACACACTACATACGTATGGTTGCCGATTTGCACTAGATGATTTTGGCTCAGGATTTACTTCTTTTAAGCAACTTCTCAACTTGCCTATTGATATTATTAAAATTGATGGTAGTTACATAAGAGATATTTTACACAATGATCATAATAGATTTTTTGTAGAAGCTCTCATCAGCTTAGCAAGTGATCTTGGTATTAAGACTGTAGCTGAGTTTGTAGAAAATGGAGAAATTGCTAAGTTCTTGATAGATATAAAAATTGACGGAATGCAAGGAAATTTCTTTTTACCGGCCTCCGAAAATCGTATTAACTAAATTACTAGAGACTAGACTTATGGAGTCTCCTGAAGAACTATCCATTTCAATACGACATAATATTAGGCGATTAATTCCCCTATAAATACACAAACACAGAACTGCATATTAACATCGATCAAACGCTAAAAAGGAAAAAGCAGCATACAATACCTCTAAGAGGTTTGCGACGAAATCCTAAGCATCTGCATGGGACGATAGTTATCTACTGGCAATTCCTAGCTAACAGCATAAAACTAAATAATCAAGCTGGACTAATCTTATCTATTAAATTATCATAATAATTTAGCAAAGAAAAATTTCATGCAATTGCCCAGCTTACATAGATAGAATAATTGTAGTAACCGGCAATTAAATAAATTTAATTATAAAAATTATAAGGAAGGAAAAAGTATGGATGTCGGTATAGATGCTGGTATTTTTATTGGATTTTTGATTATCAACCTTATAGTAGGATTGGCATACAGCATTGGCATAAAAAATATTAACCAATATGCTATTGGTCACCGCAACTTTTCTACTGCTGCTATTGTAGCAACTATTGTAGCGACATTCATTGGCGGAGGCTCATTTTCCATGTGGACATCCGGAGTTTATACAACTGGCTTATATCACATGTTGTTTGGCATTGGCGACGTACTAGGATTTTACATTATATGCTATATCATTGCTCCACGATGCGGTGAATTTTTAGGAAGTCCATCTGTAGCGTCGGCGATGGGTAGTTTATACAGTTCTTCCACGATAAGAATTATTACAGCTCTGACTGGATTATTTAAAGTAGCAGGAACCATTGCTATGCAGTTTAAAGTTGCTGCTATTATTTTAGGATATACTTTTGGAGATTTCGGTAATCACCTAATGATGGTTGGAGCATTAATGGTTATTATCTATTCTGCATTAGGTAGTATCAGAGCGGTAGTAATGACTGATATAGTACAATTACTAACCTTTGCGGTCTTTATACCAATACTTGCTTTAATAATTTGGAACCAATTAGATAATTCTACTGAGGTAGCAGCTACTTTATCATCAAATCCAATTTTTGATTATCGAGTAGTGTTTGATTTTAATAATTACCTAGAATTAATAAGTTTTGTTTTTATTATTATCACCTATATCTTGTCCGCTCTGGACCCTGCAATGTTTCAACGTATAGCTATAGCCAATAACGTTAAACAAATTAAAAAATCCTTTTTTTGGGCTGCATTTTGTATTTTATTAATCACTTTATTAACTTACTGGGTTGCTATACTTTTAGTAACTGAATCAACTAACCTTGATCCTGATAAAATTATTCCCCACTTATTAGAGCATTATCCATATGTAGGGTTAAGAGGCTTAATATTAGCTGGTATTATGGCAATGCTTATATCAACTGCTGATTCATATCTCAATACGTCTGCTATATTATTTGCTCATGACTTAGTAAAGCCATTAGGTTTTATCCGGTCTGATAAAACAGAATTACTTATCTCAAGACTTGCTTCGGTAGTAGTTGGTGTCGTTGCTATAGTTTTAGCTATTGCAGTAAAAGACATGTTAGAAATGATATTATTTACCGCTAACTTCTATATGCCCATAGTTGCTCTACCACTGGGTTTGGCTATTTTTGGGTTTCGTAGTAGCTCAAAAGCCATATTATCAGGAATGTTAACTGGGTTTTTGACTACTATGATCTTTCTAAGTTTTAAAATTAAGATTGATCCTACTATTCCAGCTATGTTAGCAAATGCTTTGGTAGTATTTAGTGTGCACTATTTACTGAAAGAGCCAGGAGGTTGGGTAGGGATTAAAGATCAGGAATCATTCAATGAACTAAGACAAGAACAGAAACAGCAAATTCATAGGTTTATTTCTTCTGTAAAAAGTTTTGATTTAATGACATTTTTTAAAAATAATACTCCAAAACAAGAATCTATCTATTTTTCTTTTGGGTTATTTGCCATGATATCAATGTTTTGTGCGATGCATTCAATCCCAACAAATGATCACGAACAATATTCATGGATTAGTGGGTTTATTTTTGATTCAGTCTTGGTGATCGCGGCAATATTTTTAAGTTATCCAGCATGGCCGGAGCGTTTTAAAAATGAGAATTTTATCACTATTACTTGGAATATGGGTACAATGTACGTGATGATTTTTGTCAGTAGCTTGCTTGTCATTATGAGTAATTTTAGCCAATTACCAATGATGATAGCTATGATTAATTTGATTGTCATTGCGGCATTAATGCGTTGGCAGACAGCATTATTAATGTTAACTATTGGTGTTTATAGTGCAATTACATTTTTCAAATGGCAAACCGGGCTGACCGCGCTACCCAACAGTAACCTCGAATTACAATTTAAATTCATTTATGCTTTATTATTAATCACTAGCAGTTTAATTATGTTCTTTAAACCCAAGCAAGAACAGCAGGAATTCACCGAGGCAAAAGTCAATCATTTAGGACATCGCGTCACTGATCAAGAAAAAGAAGTAGAAAAAGCATTGTCTTTGCGAGCAGAATTTATCCGCAACATTGCACATGAATTTCATACGCCGCAAACTGGAATAACTAGTATGGCCGAGGCTCTTTATCACGGATATGACAGATTAAGCGATTCGCAACGCAAACTAGCTGCTAAAACTATTTTCAAAAGCGCAGCCAGATTAGAGAGCTATTCAGACAATATAATTAATTTAGTCAAACTCTCCGCTAACCCGTACTACGACTTAAAAATAACAAAAGTAGATTTAAGTAAGCTTGTATACGACCGTATTGATCTTTGCCGAAAACTGTATATAGAAGAGGAGTCTGATAGAACATTTACTTTTAATGTTGAAAAAAAGATAGTAACTGATTGTGATCAATATTATATCGGGCAAGCTTTAGACAATTTAATCATTAATGCTATTAATTATTGTAAGAAAGGTCAAATTAACATAATTTTAAAAAGAACAACTGAAAGCATTGAATTTAGTATTAGCGATGAAGGAATAGGCATACCCAAGGAAGAGATATACGACATTTTCGGAGCATTCTTGGTGAGTTCCAAAACCCATACCTCAGCAGGTGGTCGAGGGATTGGTCTAGCTTTATGTAAGAGGGTAATCGAGGTACATAGCGGTACTATCAAGGCTAAAAGTAATGGTGAAAAAGGTGCCACTTTTATATTTACATTACCAATATTAGTTTAAAAATTGATAGATTAGGCTTTTGAGATGTATGGGCATTTTTCAAGTACAGCTGTGAATATTGACGTTGAAAAAGAGCGTGAGGGGAATTTGCCAGTGGATTTAATGAGTAAGAACAAAGCCCCATCGGTATTAGCTTAGTGGATCACAAAGAAAAAGAAGGTTTAGGATTTACTTAAATAGTCAGGACAATTTGTTAGAGGGGATCCGAAAAAGCTAGGTATTTGGATAAGTTGTTATGGAGTGATTTTACAAATATATTAAAATATTTAGTTTAGTAAAATCAAACCGCAGTACAACACCTAAAATAATCGGTTCTGTTGCTAGAGGAGATACAACAGAACCGAAAATTACGTGGCAGCTAAGGATATATAGCTACTGAGAGCATAGTAAGTCGCAATTGATTAGTTCAAAAATTTGCGCTGATATACATTAGCAAATTTCTTCAGGATAATGATCACCCGCAAGATTAATATCACTAGTGCTATCATGATGATCCAAAATAGAACTATTATTACTATCTTCGCCTGTGTCTCTTTGCATTGGTTTAATCTCTTGAAGACGGTCAGTATAATCTTTTGAGATAGATTGTAGATGTTTATATTCTGTCTCAAGCCTTGCTTTCTCATTGTTCTTTTGAGTAGCATAAGAATAAAAACTCATAAATGATGTACTAAATGTTTTTAACTTTTCTGCTACATAAACTTCCATTGTTTCATCTGAGATTTTAAGAGCAAGAGCCTTGACTAAAAATGCTTGACCGTCTGCATGATATCCATACTTTTCAGATATTTTAGTATAAATATTTCCTGCGGTAAGACGTATAATAGGAATATCTTCAATAATTTCATTGCTATAAACCCTTACGCCGCTTTCACTTTCAATAAATCTTGACATTAATTGTGAGTCACTTTCTTGGATTTCTTTACCTACTATTATGTATGACATATTATTATTTTGGTCATAATCTAGTTTTACAATCGCTTGCAAAGTAAATGGGTTTGATATTTTTTTAGCATTAGTTCCCTCGATAGTATGACCTGTACTAGTATCAATGTTATTTTCATCTATCATTGCTATATTAGTCCAAGTTGATACATCTGTAATATCTTCAATATCCGCTGTTGCTAAAAATAACCCTTCTCTACTCGTTAATTCTTTTAAATCTTCAAGTGTAGCAATTCCTTGCTCATATTCCTTATTAACTTGGTAACCGTGCCAATATCCACTAAGCGCAGCAACCCCACCTATTACCTTAGCAACAGCGCTAGGCACAAGCGATGTAGTTAGATGCTTGAGAAGCAATTAGCCCCCCTAAAATTGTACTTGTAGCAATTGTAGCGCCTGTTTGTACCTTTTGCCAAAATTTTTGGCTATCTATTAGTTTTTGAAATGTTGTCTCTGACATTAAATATACTCCTTAATTTTAATAGTTTATTTTTAATAACCATTCTCTGGCTGTCATTAATATGGATTAATATATCAGATAAGTATGTCCATAAAAATTACTGACATGCTCAGAATTTAAAATCAAAATCACAATAGTATGCAAGTAAATTACTGGTAATATTACAATACATAATATTCAATGTAATTTACTTTGATCAATTAGATTGCTAATAAGCTTTTAGCAATCTACCCTGTCCATTATATGAAAATTAACGAGTACTAAAGAAAATGAAGAGTGAGAAGACATATTTAGAGATGCATTTGGCACAAGATGAAGAAGCAAAAGCTGTTTTAGAGTTAGGATTTTTCTTAATCCAGGCTTATCAGAAGTTAAAATCTTTTTTGGAAGAAGCTGAAAAAATGCTTCACGGAACAAAGTTGCATATAAATGAGATAGTTGTATTGCATATAATTAGGATCCATAACAAACCAAAGTCAGTGAGTGTAATTCATTTACTTGCAGATTTTTATGATGATTACCTTATAGCTTATACTATAAAAAAACTAGTTAAGTTAAAATTGATACAAAAAGTGCGTTCTAAAGAAGCCAAGACTACTGGAGCCAATTATCAAATAACGGAGCTTGGAATTCAGCATACAGATGCCTATGTTAACTTAAGAAAAAAAACTCTCTTTGCATCCTTTCAAGAAGAAAAGCTTGATACAAAAGGGATTACTGACCAATTAAAAAGTTTAATACAGGTGTATACTAAGAGCCTCCATAAATTAATTATAAAAAGTTAAATCGTTCTGAAAAAATTTTATCAGTTGTTGAATGAATTGAAGGAACAAATAGAATTAGTTCCTTTCCAAATAATTATACAAATCCTTATGATAGCAACAGACAAACAGCTAAAAACAGCGTTTGAGTACAATAAAATTTATTTGACCTTTCTTAATATGTTGGCTCAGCCACTTCGAAACTACTATAGGTGCGACCTCGTAGGATATTTTAAGTTCTACCAAAATAACAGTATGACTTTTTTAACGCCTAATGACGTAGGGTGTAATTATATGTTCCAGCCTCAAAATTGGCTTTTATATGAGAATTGGCTCCAACAAGAAGCTCTATATCTTCTTCAAACAGCATATATAGAAGGACAACATTATTTTATTTGGCCGCTAA
Source organism: Rickettsia typhi (assembly GCA_945907105.1). Lineage (GTDB taxonomy): Bacteria > Pseudomonadota > Alphaproteobacteria > Rickettsiales > Rickettsiaceae > Megaera_A. The sequence goes on from CAMDSB010000003.1 coordinate 33,141, forward strand.
AACCTGATAATAAGGAACAGCTATATTTTGCTTTGCATGATCATGGTATATGGAATGGATTAACCATAATAAAGAAACATGGTGATTGTCTTGAGGGATTTGTATTTACAAGCCCTACAATGACTGATGAAATAATGGATTTATATCTTAATAATAAGCAGGTGTTTGAACGGTTTATCTGGTATTTTAGAGATAAGATAATTAATAAGCTTCAAATCCATCAGCCTAATTGCGGTCTTTTACCTTCTCCTATTAACCCTTTTATTGCAAAATCAGAATGTGATAATAATTTTTATAATTATTTAGCTGCAATACCTATCAAGAACTATTATTTGGGACGCAATATTAGCTTATCACAACGGGAAATGGAGTGTTTAATGTCCTTATCTCAAGGTAGATCTATAAAAGAAATTGCTCGCAGTTGCGATATTTCAAGCCGAAGTGTGGAGACATATATAAATAGAATTAAGAATAAAACATCATATGCCACAAAAAGTCAGCTAGTTACGTTATATCATGATTTTTTTTGATACGGACGGTTATATATGGCGTTGGTACTGTCTTAACCCTTAAGTAATAATTTCGGCTATTTACAACAAATCCATAATTTAGAAAAATCTGCTCAGAAGCAGTTATAGATTTAACAGTCTCAAAATAGCACGTTGATCTGTTACATTTTTTTGTATATCTACTGACACATCCTCAGTTGTGCCTTGTTCGAAAGTCTCTAAGTGAGGCTTATTTCTAGTTGGTTCTGGTGCTTCTGGGAAGAGATAGTATAGTCTATAAAATAGGTAGATTCCATATACCATCATTTACTACTGGTCTAGGGAGAGAACCATATCCATATAGTGTATCAGTAATAAAGGGCTTGATTACAACACAAAAATTTTATCCTGTTTTACAATAGGTATTAATATTTAATTTTCTTTGTAATAAATATATATAAACAGATAAAATGAATGCGATACAAGATAAAAAAACTTATTGAGTTCCTTAAAGCAAGAAGCTAATAACTATCTTGAACTACATCGCTCAATAAGTATAAATTTAGATTTACATGAAAAACACAGATACGGCTCATAAAGTTATTTCGGAAGATCACCAAGACTGGAGGGCCTTTAGCAATCAAGCCCATAATGGAGTGCTGTTTACTAATTTCGCTTATAAAGGTACTGACGAAAAGATGCAAGAAGCGGCAAAACAGATACCGCCTGGTTATGAAATGTTTTTGATGAGCGATCATGTTACAGATAGCCAGGAAGCATCTTTTAGATGCGTGGCATTCCTAAATAAAGAAACGAAAGAGATAGTATTTGCAACGGCTGGAACAAGACCCCATCTTAATAGAAAAGGTATGGATGATCTATATGATGACGCCTTACTAGTCGCTCAAAATAAGCCTGCAAAGTTGAACCCAGCTCAGATTCTAAACGATATGATTTTAGATAGCCTGGGCGAACAAGCAAAAGATTATAAATTTCATTACACTGGTCACTCGCTTGGGGCAGCGATGGCTGAAATGCAAGCGGTAGACATGGATATTAAGCTGCAAAAAAGAGGATTGAAAAACCCAGGTGAAAAAAATCAAATAACAGCTGTTACTTTTGAAAATCCTGGAACGAAGCCTATTGTAGAAAAAATGTATAAAGAAGCGGGGTTGCCAGAAAATAGCGCAAAAAATCTAAATTTTTGTACATTTAACAATAGAAAAAATATTATTAATAGTTTAAACGAGCAATCTGGTACTGTATATACTATCGTTCCTCATTCACAAAAAGAAAGAAATCCTAATTTAGTTCAGATGGTGTTTGAAGTAGTAGCAAAATACGCTTCTGAAATCGCGCCGCTTTTGGGAAAAGCTTTTAGCTTACTCGCACCTGGTGGTATAGGCATGGAGCTTCCATCCGACCATTCTTTATCAAATTTCAATGAAGTTTTTGTTCAGAAGGCAGGAAAAGTTAAAGACAAAGAGGGTAATATAATTTCAATGCAGGAGGCTTATACTCAAATTAAGCCGATTGAATACGAGGAAAACTTAGCTAGTAAAATTAAAAACTTTCAACAGACTGAAAAAACTACCGGTAAAGTCGAATTTTCCATGGATAAATTGGATGAGGTTACAGGGAAACTTGACCGAATAACATTTAGTCGTGCTGAATTAGAAAAAGCAACTAAGCTAGAGCAGAGAGAAGGCCTGCCCTCAAATGAAAAGACAAAGTTTACTGCCAAATTTCCTCCAAAAGTACAAAAAAATATAGCCAAACAAATAATTGGTTCAAAAACAGATGGCTTATCATCAAATCTTAAATTGCCCAGTGCCAAACAGGTTTTAGTGGGAACTCACAGATCAGTTGGTATATAGATTGTTATTTTGCATTACGCACAATAGGTTTCTTGCATTTTTTTAAAAATCTAGTAGATTGCCACGGGTAATATTCAGTTTTGTAATCGCATTTCTATTTGCAGGGTCAATTTAATATTAATTAAATTCGTTGCTAAAGTAAACCTATAGCTGCTAAAATTCAAAAGAGTAACACCCTAAATAAACTAGGAATTAAATAATGCCTAAAAATACACACATGCAGCCAAACAGATCTATTATCTTATTCTTATGGCAACATATAAAACCATATAAATTGCTTTATATGGTCATGTTAATTGCGCCAGTTATTGGTGCTATTTACCCGTTTGCTTATCATTATTCTATTAAATTATTCGTAGACCTCATGTCAACTGATAGCGATCTAAGCACTGATGATCTTATTTTCCCCATTTCTCTGTTGCTTTTGTCTCAGATAATTATGGAGGTATCATGGAGAGTATCTGATGTGGTGGAGCTTAAGGCTGAGCCACATGTCAGGCGATCATTACTATTAAAATCATACGATTATGTACAGCATCATTCTTATAGTTTTTTTCAAGATAATTTTACTGGCGCTATAAGTAGTAAGATTAAAGGTATTTTAGATGGATATGATCATTTTTGGGCCGAAATGCACCATGGTATATCGCAAAGAATATTAAAGATTATTATTAGTTTTTGTATCCTTTCTATAGTTCATGTTAATCTTAGCTTATTTATTGTCGCCTGGAGCATCTTATATTTTCCTATTATGTATAAATATTCAGGCAGATTAAATCATCTTTCATTTGAGGAAACCGAAAGTAGACATCGTCTTATTGGACAAATTTCAGACAAGATCACTAACATCATCGCTATCTTATCATTTTCTGCTAGAAAAATAGAGTTGAAGAAACTAGATGAGCAAATATCCAATGATTTTTTGCCTAAACAAATTATGGTTTATAAATATAGTTTAATTGGCAATATCATTAGTGGCATCTTTTTTCTGATTATGATGACGTTTTTTCTTTTCTACATGGTGCATCTCAGGGTAAATAATTTGATTTCTGTTGGCGATTTTACTTTTGTTTTTGGTATCGCCATAGTGATAATAGAAGAAACTTGGGCAATAACGATGTCTATGCAGGATTTTGCCCGAAATATTGGAGACCTTCGAAGTTCTATTTCACTTTTATATACCCCTCAAATCGACATAGATAAGGCAAATGCAAAGATTTTAAAAATTAAAGATCCAAAGATAGAATTCAAGAATATTAGTTTCGGGTATAATAATGATGATAAGGTTTTTAAAAACCTTGATTTATACATTAAAGCAGGAGAGAAAGTAGGATTAATAGGTTATTCCGGTGCTGGCAAGTCATCTTTAGTCAATCTGCTGCTCAGGTATTTTAAAACTACTAGTGGTGAAATACTTGTTGATGGCCAAAACATTAGTAACGTAACCCAAGATTCACTTCGAGAAAATATCGCTGTTATACCTCAAGATACGATGTTATTTCATAGAACGCTTTTTGAAAATATAAGATACGGTAGGTATAATGCTACCGAAGACGAAGTTATTGAGGCGAGTAAAGCTGCTCATATTCATGAATTCATTATGAATTTACCAGATAAATATCAAACTTATGTTGGAGAAAGAGGCGTTAAGCTTTCAGGCGGGCAACGGCAACGTATATCAATCGCTAGGGCAATTTTAAAAAATGCACCCATATTGATCCTTGATGAAGCGACATCTTCACTTGACAGCCATACAGAAAAATTAATTCAAGATAGTCTTAATTTTCTAATTGAAAATCGTGGCAAGACAGTTATTGCTATAGCACATAGACTTTCTACATTAAAGCATATGGATAGAGTGATAGTCATGGATAAGGGTAAAATTATTGAAGAAGGTAGTCATAATAAATTGCTCCGTAATCACAAAAGCCTATATAAAAAGCTATGGGAGTTGCAGGAAATTTAATTTATATTCAATGAAAGAGGCAAGGGTGATACATCATACATCGTGAAAAATAATTTATGTCTGATGGATCGATGCCTTAAAGCCACTGCAAGCTCGCTTTAGAACAAAACTTCCTTGCAGCGGTCTATTTAACTAGAGTTATTCTTCGTGGGTATTAACTTCTCCTACTAATTGATTATTAGTAGCGTCCACATCGACCAGACCGCAACCAGCGCACGTAAGGACAATATGTTTTATTGTATTGCTAAGTCCTGTAATACAAAACCAAGAGGTGAATAGATTGGTATCAAGCTCACTAAAGTCTGTTGCGCTAAGCGCTAATACAGCTTCTCTATCATATTGATTTTTTGTCAGAGGATCAGGACGAGGAGCTAGATTAAGAGCTTCTCTTAATGGATTAAGCTTGTCTAACATAGTACTTTTCCAATGTGTACGTTCTATTCCCCTATAAAATATAAGTTCTTTGCTCATAATTTTTTCTTTTATTAATTATTGTTTACTTGTGTTTAAGATTATCAGTTTAATTTAATTCTTGCAATCGAAAATTACTAGGCTTGTTATTGAGTGATTAAATTCTCCTGAATTCCTTATCTATTAATTCGACGGAGCCCTGAAATGATTTCTTAACTACGTCAATATATCAGGCTAGACTAACAGCTAGAATAATTTATAATGCTTTATGGTTTCAAATCGTCTTTAACATGGCAAATTTTAGTCATAAATCAACACGATTATAAAACCTGGGAGATAGTAACGATGTCTAGAGAAGACTTATTCTTAAAGGTTATTGTAGCTGATGTTAACAGTTTTCGGAATCCCAGACTAGGTTGTAAAACCTATAAGAAAACTATCTATTCCATGTATTCACTATAGTAAAGAAATGCATCCTACGTCGGCAACTATTTTTATTATTCTCTAATTTTTAAAACATAAAAAGAGAAATTCAAGTTTATTTCATGCAGTTTAATTATCTGAGAAATCAGTGTTTAATTCTTTAAGGTCTATCTCTGCTTCCGCTTCAATCAGCTCGGACTTTGTGACAAATACTTGTATGCGTTGAAGGGATTCTTGGTCTTTTTTAAGACCACCCTCAATACCCATCTTGTTAAGCTTGCGAGCCTTTGAGAGAAAATTCCGATTAAAAGAGGCCGCGAATTTATCGTAGTGACTAACTGTACTAGAAATGCTATTACCCAGCTTCGAAGAATACTCGGCCATCAAGCCAACAGAGGCCATAAGTTTTTTTACTTCTTCAATTATCTGCAAGTGGTTTTGCATCATTAGCTGTTCTGATATTTGAAACTTTGCAAATGAGAGCATATTCATAAGGCCAGCTGGCCCTACAGGAAAAATATTTGCCTTCCATGCTTTATTCATAAAGTCGCTATCTGCTTCTATCAATTTTTCTACTGCATGCTCAGATGGCAGAAACATTAAGGTAACTATGTTTGTTAGCGAATAGCCTTTATTCTCTATATTTTTCCTAACCATATCCGCGTAGCCCTTACCAGACAAGGATTTTAAATGATTATTCATTGTCCTAGCAAGGTTTTTTAAGTCGTCTTGATCCTCCACTAAGAACTTTGAAGCTTTTGCATCCACGACCATTAATTTATTACTTGGCAAGAAAATTACGGCATCTGGTCTAAAAATGCTATGATCTTCATCATTAGTGCTATATTGCATCATAAAGTCTATATTTACTCTAAGACCTGAGGATCTTAAGATATTTTCTAGCGTAATTTCCGCAAGGTTGCCTGCCCCAGATGGGGAGAGTAAAGAATTTTTTATTATGTCTACAGTGTCTTTGGATAAAGAAACTTCTTTACTAAGAGATCCCACCATACCTACTATTCTTTCGAACTCCGAATTAAATCTAGAGGAAGTTTCTTTAATGGCTTTCTCTGAAATTTCTCTAGTTTCTTGGTTTTCTTTTTTGTGAATTTCAATTAGTTGTTTTGACAACTGATTGCCTAATTCAAAAAGAGCAGCTTTAGTTGCATCATTTGAATCGGCTTTTATTTTATTGAATTCACTAATTAAGCTTTCTTGATACTTTGATTGAGATAATAACTGTTCTATCCTTTTAATATGTTCAATTTTTTGTATTTCTAACAAGTGGTTTTTATTTTGCTCCTCTTGAGATATTTGACGGAGAAAATCAAGTTGAAACCGAAGTCGTGCATTTTTATAAAAAGAAACAACGAGGCCTATGCCAAAAATTACAGTTATTATTATTGGAATATAAAAAAGCATAATGGTTTTTATTTAACGCCTAAGCTATCCAAGAAATCACGCAATTCCTGACGAGCAGCCACATGTGATAAACTGAATGATTTATTGAAATTGGCTTTCTTTAAGTCAAGCAAAGTTAGGCCGAATGGAAATAGTTCTCTAAAAATAACACGTTCACTAAAACCTGGCAAAACTCTAAAAGAGATACGCTTAGCCAGTTTTTCAAGTGCTGAGGCAACGTTGCGCTTGTTCTGAGCGTCTATATTACTAAGACGATTACGTACTACAATCCATTCAATAGAACCCTGATCCCTTGAAGCTCTTTCCATTTTTTGTTCCCAAAGCATTTGGCTATATATAGAAGGTTTTGATATGTCAAAGTTATCTCCACTTATTTTTGCAATTACGTCCAAATCGACAAAACTATCGTTAATTGGAGTAATAACTGTATCCGCATATGAATGGGCTATTCTCGATAAATTTGTATGGCTTCCTGGTGTATCAATTACAATGTAATCTGCATGATCCTTTGCTTCATTAAAAGCTTCCTCAAATTGAGACTTTTCTTGTTTATCTTTTTCTTCAATAGAATTATGTACAGCTTCCTTTAGATGGAAATGCAAAGGCATGTCAACCTTATGTTTTAAGTTTTGCTGATTATAACTCTCTCGATTATTAATATACGACGTAAGAGAATGCTGTCTGGAATCTACATCTATACTTGCAACATTATACCCTTTATCGAGCAAACCAATAATTAAGTGCATAGAACAAGTTGTTTTGCCCGCGCCTCCTTTCTCATTGCCGACAACAAAAATACGTGGATTTTTATTTTGACTCATAATTATCCCAGACAAATTTATTGAGTAACCTCACGCCAAAACCAACTGCTCCTTTTGGACAGGTTGGATTTTTCCCAGCTTTATCCCACGCGGTACCTGCAATATCAAGGTGAGCCCATTTGACACCATCTTCAATGAAGCGAGCAATAAAGTGTGCAGCTGTTGCACTTCCAGCAATCCCCTTTTCGCTACCAAGATTTGCAACGTCTGCAACAGAAGATTTTATCATATCATCATAATCTTTATGCAGAGGCATTCTCCATAATTTCTCATTTGTTTTGAGAGAGGATTCGATAAGTTTTTTTGCAAGCTCATCGTCATTGGCAAATATTCCAGCATAAGTATACCCTAGGGAAACAACAATTGCCCCCGTTAATGTGGCAAGATCAATCACACAGTCTGGTTCAAAGTTTTTTTGTAAATAAGTTATACAATCGCATAACACTAATCTTCCTTCCGCATCAGTGTTTAACACCTCAGCTGTTTGACCAGACATAGTTTTTACCACGTCTCCTGGCCTTTGTGCTCCACCACCCGGCATATTCTCAACCAGACCAACTATACCAATGGCGTTAACTTTTGCACTACGCAAAGCAAGAGCTTTCATGAGGCCAACCACCGCAGCAGATCCTCCCATATCGTGTTTCATATCACTCATACCAGGAGCTGGTTTTATTGAAATACCTCCCGTATCAAATGTTACCCCTTTACCCACAAAACATACTGGTTTTTGCTCAGATGGGCCGCCATTGTACCTCATCACTACTAGCTTAGATTCATTGTGAGATCCTTGCCCAACACCAAGCAAAGCACCCATTTCTAAATTGCGCATTTCTCGTTCTCCTAGAACTTCTATATCAATTCCAAGTGGGTCAAGCTTTTCTACAATCTGCTCGGCATAGCTTTCTGGATATAAAATATTTGGTACTTCGCTTACTAGATCTCGTGCAAAATAAACTGCCATCGCAACCGCTTTCATAGGTTCAAAAGCATGGTAAGCAGCCTCTATATCAGCTACGACTATATTAAAGTCTTTTACCACAAATTTTTCTTGCTCGGTTTGCTTAGTGAAATATTTATCGAATTTATAGGCAGCAAGTAAAGCTCCACTTGACAAAAGTGATGCAACTTGATCACTGCTAAAATTACCAATTCGACCACTTGCGCTAAATCCAATAGTAGAAGCTTTAACAGCTTCAGCTTTAGAATGCATTATTCCACCTATCTCTTCTACTTGATATTCCAAAAGACTTGATTCATTTCCTATACCTATGATGATTAAGTGTTTGATTTTACCATCTTTATCTACGGCTGTTAAAACAATAGTTTGGCCAAATTTGCCTTCAAATCTGTTCTTATTAGTAATAGTCTTAGAAATAATAGCATGATATTTCTGATCAATAGCCATCGTCTCATTATCTATTTTTAACTGATCATTGATTAAAACTACTATAGCTTCATTTTCATACAAATCTTTGCCTTCAAAAGAAATATTCAACATTGTTCCTCAAAAAATTTATTTAATTATTAATCACTATCTAAATTAGCTCTAGATTGCCCAAGTTGCAAGTAATTTAGCAGGGTGTATAGCTAAAAATCGTAGGATATATTACTATAGTTTGCTATGTTATTATAAATTTATCAATTTAGCTAAACATATGAAAACAGAGTCGCCAGATGGGAGTTGGCATTGTAAGTTTTTCTATGCTCTTTCACACCTATGAATATAAGTTTTAAATATTTTTACCGTAAGCTTGAAGAAGAATATCACCACATAAGCCTCTGGTATTTTGTTAGTTTTATCTTTGGTATCGTATATTTTTTCCAAAACGTTTCTGAATTTTCATTTTACTCCTCATTAGCTATACTAATACCATTGTTGATATTAGCCATTTATTTGAGAAATAAAAATCTAATATTGTTCTTTGCTATTGCTTGTTGTCTTTCTTTTTTTGTTGGATTTTTTGTTAGCAGTTTTCAGACTTTTTTAGTTGAAACAAAACCAATTCAGAAGGTGATTATAGCCGATGTTACAGGAGAAGTTATTGGTATTAAACCATCTCTTCGAGGCACGCAAATTACTCTTAGTAATGTAAAAATAGATAATGATAATTTAAGTAAGGTCAGGATAAATATTAGTCAAAAACTAGCAACGGATTTAGATTATGGGGCTACAGTAAAATTAAAGGCAAAATTGTTTCCTCTTTCTTCCAGTGTTCTTCCCGGGACATTTGACTTTGGCTTTTATATGTATATGTCCGGCATAGAAGCTTCGGGATATGCACTTACCATGCCTGAGATCTCTTCTAAATCAAGTAATAGTTTTAGTACATATGTACAGGTTCTTAGAACCAAGATATATTATCGTTTAATAGAGGTGATGGGTAGTAGAGAAGGTAATTTTGCTGCGGCCATTTTAATTGGGGAAACAAAGGCAATACCGATAGACATTGCTAAGAATATGCGCGATAGCGGAATTGCCCATATTCTTAGCGTATCTGGCCTGCATCTTTCACTTGTTGCTATGCTGTTTTTCATAAGTAGTAGAGCATTGTTAAATTGTTCTAATTTTTTTGCATACAACACTAATGTAAAAGTAATTGCCGCTATTATTTCTATAGTGGGTAGTTTTGCTTATTTACATATAAGTGGAGCAAATATTGCTGCCACACGAGCGTTTATCATGACAGCTATTTTTATTGTTTCAACTATTTGGGGCAGGTCGCCTTATCCACTTCGTTCAGTAATGATTGCTGCTTTTTTAATCCTTTTATTTTTGCCCCAATATGTTCTACACCCAAGTTTTCAGCTTTCTTTTGCGGCGGTATTATGTTTGATATCAGGATATGAGTTTTATATTAAGAATAAATCTATTCTTGGTAACAGCAAGGGAATCATTGCTTCAATCAAGTTATATATTTTTGCCAACATTTACTCTAGCTTTTTAGCTAGTATTATGACTGCGCCATATGTAATTTATCATTTTTATAAATTTGCAAACTACTCAGTTTTGATGAATTTGATAGCTGTTCCAATGATGTCATTTTTTATGATGCCCCTGGCGCTCATTGCTTCAATTCTTATGCCAATTGGTATTGATGCTCCAGTCTTAAAGATGCTTGGCTATTTTATTTCAATAGTAATTGATAGCGCAGAATTTATTGTTAAGCTTCCATACTCAGTTTGGTCTGTTGGTCACATATCGCCGATGAGTTTGGTGGTTTTTACTATAGGATTTTTCTGGATTAGTCTCTGGCAAACTAGGTGGCGCTTAATGGGTATTATCATAATTTTATGCTCATTATTGATGATGAGTTTTTCATCAAAGCCAGACTTCATTTACGATCATAACTTGAAAATAATAGCTGTTAGGAATAATGATGGCCAATTTTACATATTTTCAGAGGAAACAATACCCACCTTTACAGCAGATTATTGGATTAGCTGGCTTGGCCAGAAACAAGCTAAGATGTCAATAATGCCTATTAGTAAAGCAGATCTATTATTTAAATTAGCTAATGGGCAAGCAGTATCAATAAATTATTGGGGCTGTCTTGATGCAGAGGTATCTATTATTACTTCAAAGAAGCTTAGATGTGATTCTGCAAATCAAGTAATCAATAATAGTGAGCTTGTAGAGTATAAGCAGATTATGTTATATTGCGATAGTGATAAGCTCTGCAAGGTGCAATTTGGTAAAAAAAGAAGTTGGTAATTTGCTAATCCTTTAGAGCTCTGATTGCGATGGTGACAAGTTCTTTCAAAGTATAGGGTTTGCTCAAAAAGAGATAATTTCCTAGCTCTATGTTAGCTATAGGGCTTTCGTCGTAACCAGATGTTATAACTATTTTCAAGTCTGGAAGTTCTTGTTTTACCAATCTTGCTAGGCTATAACCATCCATAGATCCAAGGGTTACATCAGTGATTAGCAGGTCAATTTTTTTGCTATTTTGCGCTATAGTTTCTAGAGCTTCTTCTGCTGTTCTTACATCCACAACGTTAAAACCAAAGTCTCTTAGAGCATGTGCACCAAACATCCTTACAGAATCTTCGTCTTCAACCAATAGAATGTTAAAGTCAGGGTAGTTTAATTCAAAAAATTCATCAGGTGAAGGATTAGATATACCATTTATGTCAGCGCCTTTGACGGGCCTTATATAAATAAGGAAGCGGGTGCCTATATTTTTTTGTGATTTCACCAAAATGTGGCCACCAAGTTTCTCAATAATTTGGAAGACAGTCGCTAATCCAAGGCCAGTACCAGCGGAATCCTTTGTTGAAAAAAATGGATCAAAAATCTTTGGTAAGATTTCTTTTGGAATACCGACCCCAGAATCACTTACCTCAATTCTGACGTATTGTCCTGGCTCAATGGATTTTGAATTGTTTGGTTTGTAATAGCCTTCAGTATCATGCTTGTTGTTTATGAAGGTGAAAGTGATTTCGATAAAAATATTTCCACCATTGGGCATGGCATCGCGCGCATTTATTACTAGGTTAATAAGTACTTGTTCAAGTTGGATTGGGTCAGCGTATATCATGGCATCTTTATCGATATTAGTTACCACAATTTTATATTTGTCGCTGAGTATTTGTGAAAACAGAGGATTGAGTTCGGTAAATAGGTCAGCAATATTTATATTTATTGGTTGAATAGAAGATTTTCTGGCAAAAGAAAGGAGTTGTTTTACAAGCTTTGCCCCTCGGAGTGCATTTGATTTTATTTGATAAGCTTCCTTAAACGAGCTGTCGCTATGTGGATGGCGCTTTAGTAGTAAATCGCTATTACCAATAATCACTGTTAAAAGATTATTAAAATCATGAGCAATAGCACTTGAAAGCTCACCGAGTGATTGTAATTTTTGCGAATGCGCGCTTTGCTCTGATGTTAAATCAATTTTTCCAAAATGTAGTTTTATTGCAATTAGCGCTATTAAGCCAATAAGGCCAAAGGTGCTTACAACAAAGAAGACTCCAGGCTTATACCATTCTATTGTGGCTGCAAGTGCCACGACTACAAATGTGTAGATGATGATCAAAGATGGTTTTATCTTAGCCAATTCTTATTAATTCCTCTAATTCTGCAGTTATATTCTTGCCTAACTTAAATATCGGGAGGTAATTTTTTTTGTTAAAAGTCTCTAGCCATTGTTAGGTTAGGCAAGAAGCTATATGTATTAAAAATCAGAAACTCTTCCTCCTTTTTCCCAATCCCCATACCTAGTCGGTTCTAGCCCTTTCGGGCCACCAAATTCTTCGGGCATGTTTTTACTTGAGTTTTCTTTTATTGTGGGTGTATTATCCAGATTATTTTCTTTCATGCAGCTAATGAAGTTTTCTCATCTAATTAGGCTTTATACTAATCAGTCAATTTATAAAAATCAAACTTTAAAAATAGAAAAGGAGGGTTTTCATTACCTGAAGTCAGTGATGCGCCTAAGAAAAGCAGATATTTTTAGGTTATTTAATGACGTTGATGGGGAATTTATCGTCAGGGTAGAAGAGCTAGTTGGAAAGTCTTATGTGAATGTTTGTGTTGAGTCTAAAATCAGAGATGTATCAACCGAGAAGGAACTCATCCTTGGGCTTTGCCTTATAAAAGCTGATCGTATGATTGAAGCAATAAAGTCAGCAGTACAGCTAGGTGTTACCAAAATTATACCGCTTTTATCAGAGAGAACGCAATATAAGAAAATGAATAAGGAAAAGATTGAAAAATGTATTATACAAGCCACAGAGCAGAGTGAAAGATTTAAGCCGGCAGAATATTTGCAAGAAATGCAGCTTATTGATTTTTGTAAATTACCTAAAATTGAACAGATAATTTTTGCTTGCGAATCAGAAAGCGAGGGTAATATCATTGATATTAAAAAAATAAAACCAGCGGTCGCTGTTTTAATTGGTCCTGAAGGCGGTTTCTCTCAAAATGAAACTACTTTTGTTAAATCGCATGCTCACGTATGTTCTATAAGTTTGGGTAATACTGTCCTTCGAACTGAGACGGCTGTTAGTGCAGTACTGGCATGTGTACAAATGATGAGATCAAATTGTCAGGATTAAAATCATACAAAAGAATTTTATCGTGACTTCGAGGTGCTTTTATAAGACGTATATTGAAGCGCCCTCGTTACTTAAAATATGATTTGTACAATTAACCTGGCAATTGATATATTATAGATCATGACCGATTTAGAAATTGAACAGAGATTTTTTGGTAAAATTATTGCAGGTGTGGATGAGGCCGGTAGAGGGCCACTTGCTGGCCCCGTGGTGGCAGCAGCTGTTATAGTAGATCAAAATAATATCATCAAAGGTATCAGAGATTCTAAGAAACTTTCCAAAAAGAAGAGGCAGGATATTTATCACCATATAACATCGCATTACATCTGGTCGATTGGAATTGTCGGCTCTGACGAAATTGATGAGATAAATATATTGCAAGCAACAATAAAAGCCTGCCACCTAGCGGTTTCTGCTCTCAAGGTAAAAGCTGATATCGTACTAGTTGATGGCAATATGAAATTTGGTGATCAAAGGTTTTTGAGCATAATAAAAGGTGACGATAAATCAATCTCAATAGCTGCAGCATCAATTATTGCTAAAGTTACAAGAGATGCGCTAATGAATGATTTATCAAACGAATTTCCAGAGTATAAGTGGTATCAAAATGCGGGCTATGGAACAAAAGAGCATACGGAAGCGATAATAAGGCACGGGCGGTCTGTGCATCATAGAAAAAGTTTTAAAGTTAAGGGCATGGTATGATCGAACCGACATCCATTAGTTGGCTAAAGAATGGTGTAACCGCGCTGGCAATTGCGGGATTATATTCAGTAATTTTAGTAGCGCTAAGAACACCAGGTATAGCACAAATTTTTTCTGATCCAGCGATATTTAGAACGGCATTGGTGATTCATGTAAATTTATCAGTACTTGTGTGGCTGCTTGCGATTACCAGTATTATTTGGAGTGTATCAAAAGTTAAATCAGGCTTTGAATCGCTATATGCTAAAGTGGGTTTTGGCGGAATGGTTCTTATGGCGCTGAGCCCTTTGTTTCCAGGATCAGAGCCAGTAATGAATAATTATATACCAATGCTGGAGAATCTTATTTTTATAATAGGATTATGTCTTTTTGGCGTGGTAGTTCTTATTTTCTCTTTACAAACAGTCTGTGCGAGCTTTATGAGCTTTAATTTCTCAGCTGATAAGCCATATGGCGAGAGGATTATGGCAATTACTAAATGTACGTCGGCATTATTATTTATTGGTGTGTGGATTTGTTTTGTACTGTCATATTTGGGTCTTGATAATTTGAGTGACATTGTCCCGCTCGAGATTGATTACTACTATGAAATGCTTTTTTGGAGTGGGGGTCATTTGTTGCAGTTTATATATACTCAAATTATGTTGCTGGCTTTACTTGCTTTGAGCGAGGTTTGGAAAGGCGGCAGGGTAATGTATGCTAATATTTACGAGATGTTGCTGGCACTTAATTTTGTTATGGCACTTTTTATTTTTATTGGTCATTTTTACTATGATATTTCTGATGGCTCTTTTAAAGAATTTTTTACTCTTCATATGATTTATACTGGAGGAGTGGCGCCGACGATTTTTATTTTAGTGCTATTATTTGAATTGTTAAAAAACAGGGTAAAAAATGTGCCCCTTTTTGTACCAGCCGCATTTTTGGCATCTACTTTACTGTTTTTATCTGGGGGGATGATTGGTGCAATTATCTCGGGTGTAAATGTTACTATTCCTGCGCATTACCATGGATCAATTGTTGGAATTAGTGTGGCATTTATGGGGCTAGCATATTTAATTTGTTTTAAAGCGGAAATAGAAAAAACGCTGAGTTACTCAGATGGCGTTGCTTATATAATATATAATACTATAGAAGGGTGGAAAACTGGCGCTTCTAGCAAGGTTGCGGCCTGGCAGATTTATGTTATTACTCTTGGTCAATTGTTGCATGTGGCAGGTTTGGCCCTAGCTGGTGGATATGGAGTTCTTCGAAAAACTCCCGGCAGCGATATTCCCTTTTCTGCTAAGTTATATATGGGCATGGTCGGAGGCGGAGGGTTGATAGCGATAATTGGTGGGTTGATGTTTGTCTATATTTGTGCTAGAAACCTATACCAAGCTCGATGATAATATGTGGAAAAGAATTTTATCATGGAATCGGGGTGCTTAGCCTATAAGTTGTAAGCCATTGTCATGTTTGGTATAGTAGATTAATAGTCTTGGTTAACTCTGCAAAAGAATTTTAGAGATTAGAAAAAGTGGGAAAGCCAACAAAAGAAGAAGCTGAAAAAGCAATAAAATTATTGCTTCAGTATATCGGTGAAGATACCTCTAGAGAAGGGCTGAAGGATACGCCAACAAGAGTAGTTAAGAGCTACGGTGAACTCTTTGGAGGTTATGTTCAAGACGTTGGGAAAGTCTTAAATAAGAGATTTTATGATATTAGTGAATATAATGATGTCGTGTTGCTAAAATCGATTACCTTTACTTCTATATGTGAGCATCACATGTTACCATTTTCTGGCATGGTAGATATTGCATATGTACCAGATGGAGTAGTTGTGGGAGTTAGTAAAATGGCTAGATTAGTGGACGTGTTTTCTAAGCGTTTGCAGATTCAAGAAAGAATGACTGCTAATATCGCTTCGTCCCTACAGGAGTATTTGAAGCCAAAAGGAGTCGCAGTTAGAGTTTCGGCGACACATAGTTGTATGACAACAAGAGGTACTTTAAAAGAAGGAAGTATACTTGAATCCAGTCATTTTACTGGTGTGTATTTAGGTAGTTCTGAAAAACGCCAGGAGTTTTTTAATATGATTAGAAAGGGCTAGTCTGCAGATTTCTTTTGATTTTGAGGTGATGACGAAAATAGAAGTTACGATAAGGCGTATTATGGTTTTTGTAGAAGGGAATTAAGTTAGTTTTAAATTATGTTATTGTCTAAGTATTTTTTACCAGTATTAAAAGAAAAGCCAGTTGAAGCGCAGGTGATATCACATTCACTTATGCTTCGTAGTGGTATGATAAGGCAGTCGTCAGCGGGAATTTATAGCTGGTTGCCACTTGGTTTAAAGGTTCTCAAGAATATTGAAAATATCGTGCGATTTAACATGGATGCATCAGGTTTTGTTGAGCTGTTAATGCCATGTGTACAAGATGCTGGCCTATGGCGTGAATCTGGGCGATTTGATGTTTATGGCAGAGAAATGCTTAGTTTTAAAGATAGACATGACCATGATTTATTATTTGGTCCGACGAATGAAGAATTAATAACTGACATTGTTCGTAATAGTTTTCAATCATATAAGGAGTTGCCAAAAGTACTGTATCAAATTCAGTGGAAGTTCCGTGATGAAATTAGACCGCGTTTTGGTGTTATGCGTGGTAGAGAGTTCTTAATGAAAGACGCATATTCACTTGATATCGACATGGAAAGTGCTATTAAGACCTATGATCAAGTTTTTGTTGCATATATGCGTACATTCAAAGATTTAGGTTTAAATGCAATTCCGCTTGCGGCTGATCCTGGAGAGATCGGTGGTGAATTGAGTCATGAGTTTCATGTGGTGGCGGATACTGGCGAAAGCACATTGTATTACGATAAGAAATTTGATATTTTAGAAGATACTCTTGCTAGTGACATAACTCTTCTCAAGTCGCTTTATGCAGCGACAGAAGAAAAGCATGATCCTGAAAAATGTCCATTAGATAAAAGCGAGTTGTCGGTCAGAAGGGGTATCGAAGTAGGGCATATTTTTAACTTTGGAGATAAATACTCAAAAGCGATGAATGCTATGGTTAATGATAGTAACGGTAAACGTCTCCCGATTCAAATGGGGTCATACGGCATTGGTATTTCGCGATTAGTTGCGGCAATAATTGAAGTAAGTCATGATGACCGAGGAATAATTTGGCCAACACAAGTTGCTCCATTCAAAGCTTCAATAATTAATTTAAATATTAAAGATGATAAATGTAATGAGATTTCTAACGATTTATACAATCAGTTTATAAGCAAAAATATCGATGTATTATATGATGATACAAGCGACAGTGCAGGGTCAAAATTTGCCATCCATGATTTGATAGGATCGCCATGGCAAATTATTGTGGGCCCTAAAAAAGCGGTTAGTGATTTAGTAGAGTTGAAGCATAGAAAATCTGGCGAAATACAGGATGTTTCTGTTGATGACGTCGTAATTGAAGTAATAAGTAATTTGCATGTTAAATAGCTTTATACCTATTGTATCACTACGATATTTTAGCGCTAAGAAGAATGAGAAATTCGTTTCAATTATCTCTGGAATATCTCTTGCAGGTATTATGATTGGCGTGGCTGCTTTGATTATAGTTATGTCTGTTATGAATGGTTTTCATATTGAGTTAACTAGCAACATAATTGGTCTTAATGGAGATATTTCAGTAACCCCAATGGGTAAGGTGATAGAGAATTATGATGAATTAATTCAAAAAACGCGTAATCATAAATTTGTTAAAAAAGTTACTCCTTTAGTTGTGGGACAAGCTCTGGCTCTTGGAGCAGGAGCTAATAGCGGGGTGATTATAAAGGGCATTAATGCTGTTGATTTAAAAACGAAAGGAGAAATACTTGGTAATGTTCTAGAAGGTAGTTTTTCAGATTATGACGGAGCTAATGTTGTTGCAGTCGGTTCTGAACTTGCCCGTGTTTTGGGTATATATGCAGGCTCCAAAGTCAAACTGATAGCACCCAGTTTGTTGCCTACTGCTTTTGGCAGCATGCCTAGGGCAAAAGATTTTACTGTGGTTGCTATATTTACTAGTGGTAGATACGATTATGATGCGGCAGTCATGTTAATGCCAGTTGCGGCTGCGCAAATTTTTCTCTCTATGGGGCAGGGCATTAACTTGCTTGAGATTAATACGGATAACCAAGAAAAAGCAAAACAATATGCACAAATATTGCAGAAAGAGTTTGGCTTTTCTGTGCAAGCTAAGAGTTGGATGCAGGATAATCAGCAATTTCTTAGTGCGTTAGAAGTAGAAAGAGTTGCGATGTTTGTAATTTTGTCGCTCATTATTTTAGTTGCCGCTTTTAACATTGTTTCTAGTCTTTTCATGGTTGTGAAAGATAAAACTAAAGATATAGCTATCTTAAAAACTATAGGAGCTTCAACTAAGCAAATAATGCTAATTTTTATTTTTAACGGTATGATGATCGGGGCTATTGGAACATTTTTAGGCGTAATGTTTGGTCTATTATTTTCTTATAATATAGAGAATATTAGGCAGTTTTTGGAAAAATTATCTGGCTCTAGAATATTTGACCCAGCGATTTATTTTCTGTATAGCTTGCCATCTGTAGTTAGGATTAGTGATGTTGTGATTATTACGTCCATTGCTTTAGTTTTATCATTTTTAGCTACTATTTATCCAGCATATAAGGCTTCGGCTTTAAGTCCAATTGAGGCTATGAGATATGAATAATGAACTAGTCCTTTCGTTGAAAGGTATCTGTAAGGACTACCATCAAGGCAGATCAGTGATAGAAGTGCTAAAAAACATTGATCTTGAGGTGTATAGTGGTCAGATGATCGCAATAGTTGGAGCATCTGGAAGTGGCAAGTCAACACTACTGCATATTGCGGGCTTGCTTGACTCTCCAGACCAAGGATCGGTTCATATTGTTGGAGTCTCTGATGCTTTGGTAAGTAATTTAAAAAATGCAGGTTGTATAAGGCTTGATAATTTAGGTTTTGTTTATCAATATCATCACTTGCTGCGGGACTTTACTGCTCAGGAAAATGCTGCGATGCCATTATTGATCAAGGGTGTGAACAAGAATGAAGCGATGGACAGGTCGGAGGATATATTAGCAGATCTTGGTCTTGGTAAAAGACTATGGAATGTTCCGGGTGAATTGTCTGGGGGCGAGCAGCAAAGGGTTGCTATTGCCCGGGCTCTTATAAGTGATCCAAGAATTATTCTTGCAGACGAACCGACAGGAAATCTTGATCCAAATACTGCCGATGAGGTTTTCAATATGTTGCTAGAGCGTGCCCAAAAGCACAATGCTGCAATTATAATGGTCTCTCACAACATGAACCTTGCTTCTAAGATGCATAAAACCTATAAGCTTGATTATAGTTTGACAGAGATAACAAACTAAATTATACTGTCAAATAGTTAAATAATAAGTTATTTAAGGTGAGCCAAGCGGCTCGCCTTTTTTATTAGAAAATTGAATGGAACAAAGAGTAACCAGCTTAATTGAGGGCACTGTCAACACACTTGGATTTGATATCGTAAAGGTAATTATTCACGGTACAACTACTAAGGTGGTAGAGATATTGATTGAACGAATCGATGGCGAGAAGGTGCAAGTCAATGATTGTCAAATAGTTAGCCGGAATATTTCTGCTGTCCTAGATGTTGAAGACATTATTCCCGGTAAGTATTTTTTAGAGGTTTCATCGGCCGGAGTTGAAAGACCTCTTGTAAAAATAACAGATTTTGAAAAATTTGCTGGTAGAGAGGTTAAGATACGCCTCAAAGCTGCCTTTAATGGAAATCTTACATACAAAGGTCAGCTTTTGGGTGTAGATGGAGAAGAGGTTAAGTTGAAGTCAAAAAATATAGAGCTATCATTTGATTACAGAAATATCAAGAGTGCAAAATTAGTTTTGACAGAGGATATGTTTAGAGCGTTATTAAATAAAAAATAAAGAAAGAGAGTTAGTTATGGATAATATTGGTAAAGCAGAAATCTTACAAATAGTAGATGCTGTATCAAGAGAAAGAGGTGTATCTAAAGCAAAGTTAATTGAGGCAATGGAGCAAGCTGTTCAGATAGCTGGTCGTAAGAAATATGGTTTGGAACAAAACATTAGTGCACAGATTGATCAAAATACAGGGAAAATCAGCTTATTTAGAGTTAGAACAATTGTAGATAAAGTTGAAAATACTTTTCAAGAGATTTCTCTTGAAGACGCGCTCTTGATTCGTCCAGATGCGCAAAATGGGGAAGAAATATTTGAGCCGCTACCGCCAATTGATTTGGGAAGGGTTGCTGCCCAAACTGCTAAACAAGTTATTGTTCAGAGAGTCGGTGAAATAGAGAGAGAGAGCCAGTATGAGGATTATAAAGATCGTAAGGGCGATATACTTAATGGAACCGTGAAAAGAGTTGAGTTTGGTAATATTATTGTAGATGTAGGGCGTGCGGAAGCGATGCTAAAGAAAACTCAACAGATACGTGGAGAGATGTTTAAAGTAGGCGATAGAGTAAAAGCTTACGTTCAAGATGTAAAAAGGGAGCCGAAAGGTCCACAAATTTTCTTATCCAGAACTGATGATGAGTTCTTAAGAAAGTTGTTTGAAATGGAGGTCCCAGAAGTATATGATAACATAATAGAGATTAAATCGATTGCTAGAGAGCCGGGATCAAAAGCAAAAATAGCAGTATTCGCTACCGATATTTCAGTTGACCCAGTCGGATCTTGCGTCGGTGTTCGGGGAAGTCGGGTAAGGGCTATTACTAACGAACTAGCTGGAGAGAAGATTGATGTGATCAATTGGGATAAAAACGTGGCTCAATTTGTTATTAATGCGATGACGCCAGCGACAATAAGTAAAATAGTTTTTGATGAAGATAAGGGGCGGGTTGAGGCTATTGTACCAGATGATCAGTTAAGTTTGGCAATTGGTAGAAGAGGGCAAAATGTTCGCTTAGCTTCGAAAATGACTGGCTGGAGTATAGATGTGATGACAGAAGAGCAAGAGTCAAAGCGTAGAGGTGAGGAATTTGCAAATACAACAGAGTTGTTTGTGAGTAAGCTGGGAGTAGATGAAGTAACGGCTCAATTGTTGTCTGCGGAGGGTTATACATCTTTAGAACAGATTGCTTATGCCGATAGTGCAGCCTTGACTTCTATTGAAGGATTTAGTAATAAAGAATTAGTTGAAGACATGCAGAGCCGTGCTATAACTTACTTTGAAGAGAAGAACGAGGAGATTATTGAAGGGCTGGAGAAGCTGGGAGTAGAGCAAGAATTACTTGATTCACTAGACTTGCCCCCTGAATACATCTTAAAATTAGCAGAATTTGGTGTTAAGACTATTGAAGATTTAGGAGAGGTTACAGTTTCTGAATTCAGACAAATTGTTCCTGCAAACATAGTAAGTAGTGAAGAAATTGAAGCTTTGATTAGTTTTGCTAAGAAACAATCAGAAGCAGATGAGTAAATATAATTTAGTTCTTTAACATTTGAAGTAGACGGAAAATAGGATACATGACAGAGAATACAGAAGAAAAGAAAGAAAAAAAACTTACATTTGGTGCCAATAAGCTGAGCTTAAGCAGCAAATCCATTTATCCTAAAATGGTTTCAAGAAATTTGGGCGGCTCTTCTTCAGTTGTTGTTGAAGTGAAGCGCGGAAAAGCTACAGGGGGTGACCTTACTCTTAGTAGGGAATCAACTAGTTTGCAATCTAATCAAGAAATGGCTAGTAGAAGACTTGCTGCCTTGCAGCGTTCTATAGATGAAGAGGGTCAAGAAGAAGCACCTTTGAGCACCCTAAGTAGGCTTGCTGAAATTAATCAAAGTTCTGAGATAAAAGATGCCCAGGAGCACGAGGCTTTGCTAAACACATCTGGCGAAGCTGGTATTGATTCTAGAAAAGAGAATGAAAGGCCTGTAGTAAGCCCTGTCAATGTTCGTGAAGATAAGGTGGAAGAAGAAGTAGTTGTTCCCGTAAAGCCTAAACTTTTAGAGATTAAGAAACTGAAGAAGTCAGATATCTTTCAGATGCTCGATCAGGACTCTGGTAATACGCCTTTTAAAACAAGATCTTTAGCCTCTATTCAAAGAGCCAGAGCGAAAGAAAGAAGAAAGCACGAAAGTAATTCTGCAAAAGCTGATAAAGTTTATCGTGAGGTTATACTACCTGAAGTGATTACTGTTGCAGAGCTTGCTAATAGAATGACTGAAAGAGGAGCTGATGTAATTAGAGAGTTGATGAAGCTTGGAGTAATGGCGGCTAGTAATCAGTCGATTGATGCGGATACAGCGGAATTGGTAGTTACTAGTTTTGGTCATACTGTTAAACGTGTTAAAGAGTCTGATGTCGAGAATAGTTTGATTGACAAAGAAGACAGCAATGAAGATTTAAAACCAAGGGCGCCTATAGTTACAGTAATGGGTCACGTAGATCATGGTAAAACGTCTTTGCTAGATGCACTTAAATCCACAGACGTTGTGGCTGGTGAAGCTGGGGGGATTACTCAGCACATAGGTGCATATAGTGTAACAATGTCAGATGGCCGAATGATTACGTTTATTGATACTCCTGGTCATGAAGCCTTTACAGAAATGCGTACACGCGGGGCGCAAGCTACAGATATTGTGGTGCTAGTAGTTGCAGCTGATGATGGTATAAAGGCTCAAACAATTGAAGCGATAAGTCATGCTAAAGCTGCAAATGTACCTATTATTGTTGCTATCAACAAGATTGATAAACCAGATGCTGATATTGAAAAAGTTAAGCAAGAATTATTGATTCACGACTTGGTTCCAGAAGATTTTGGTGGTGAGATAATAACCGTTGGCGTTTCTGCAAAACAGAGGATGAATCTTGACAAATTGGAAGAAGCAATTCTTTTAGTTGCAGAGATGCAGGACTTAAAAGCAAACCCCGAGGGTGTTGCGTGTGGAGTTGTTATTGAGTCTAGGGTAGATATTGCGAGAGGAGTTGTTGCGACTGTTATAGTTCAAAGAGGTACCTTAAAAAAGGGTGATATTATTATGGCCGGTACAACGTCGGGCCGTGTAAAAAGAATATGCAATGATAAAGGCAGAACCATTCCAGAAGCTGGTCCATCGCTTGCTATAGAAATCTATGGTTTAAGTGAGGCTCCCTCTGCGGGAGATGTATTTAATGTTGTCGCATCTGAGAAGCAAGCAAGAGACATTATTGATTATAGAATCAGAAAAGAAAAAGAATTACGCGTTACTGCATCAAAAACAAGCTTAGAAGATTTATTCTTAAAAGCTTCCGGAGTAAGTAAAATTAAAGAGCTAGCACTTATTATTAAAGGTGACGTTCATGGTTCCATTGAAGCAATTATTAGTAATCTAAATAAAATTGAAAGCGATGAAGTCAAATTAAAGATTTTGCATAGTGCTGTTGGCGGTATATCTGAATCTGATGTTGGTCTTGCTCAGGCTTCAAGAGCGATAGTTCTAGGCTTTAACGTTAGGGCTAATAATGCAGCTGCTCAAGACGCAGACAAAAATAAAGTGGATATAAGATACTATTCAATAATTTATAATCTGATTGATGATATAAGAGCTATAATGAGCGGCATGCTATCTCCAATTATTCGAGAAGTATATATTGGTTCAGTTGATATTCGTGAGGTGTTTAACGTATCAAAAGTGGGTAAGATTGCTGGTAGTTACGTAACAAAAGGTACTATTAAGCGTGGCGCTGGTGTCCGATTGCTACGTGAAGATATTGTTATTCATGAAGGAAAGCTCAAAACTTTGAAACGCTTTAAAGAAGACGTGAAAGAGGTTAGAGAAGGTTATGAGTGCGGTATTGCTTTTGAGAATTATGAAGATATTAAAGTGGGTGATTCAGTAGAGGTATTTGAGCTTGTCGAAGAACAACAAAAACTTTAATCTAAAGACGCGGGAAAAGGATCAGTCGCAGAGGCAGCTCAAAGTTTCTCATGCTGTGCAGTCTAGTCTTATAGAATGCTTTAGGAAAGGTGGCGGAAAATTAGATCATCGTCTCGATCCTTGTCCTTTAAGTATAACCAAGGTTAATATAAGCAGTGATCTTAGTGTTGCTAATTGTTTTTTTGTACCATTTAATACGAAATTGACGGTAGGAGATATAGAGTCGGCATTAGAGCACTCGCGTTTTGCTATTCGTGATTATGTAACTCGTCAGGTAAATTTAAAATATTCACCTGAGATTCGATTTTATTATGATCCTACCTTCGAAAATTTTGAAACTATAGAAAAATTACTTAAGAAATAATGATGCAATAGGGGCTTGACATATAGAGCAAAGATCTATATTCTTCCTATCATTAAACGTAATTTATGGGAACTCATAATGTCTCGCAAATGTGAATTGACTGGTGTTGCAGTGCGGTATGGAAATAATGTGTCGCACTCACAAAGAAAAACTAGAAGGCGCTTTGAGCCTAATATTAAAACAGTAGAGTATAAAAGCGAAATTACTGGACAAAAATATAGGCTAAAGGTTGTAGCAAGAGCTTTGAGAACTGTTGAGAAAAACGGTGGCTTTGATTTGTTCATTCTTAAAGCTAATAGCGCTATGATGTCCGATAAAGCTAAGAAAGTAAAAAGAGAAATCTTTAAGAAGAAAAATGAGTTAGCTGCATGAGAAAAGACATACACCCTGAATATAAAGGTCTAAAAATTAAAATTCGTAATGATGAGTTTTCTACTATGTCAACTCTAAAATCGGGCGAAATCTTAATGGACGTTGATTTCCGTGAGCATCCTGCTTGGAACAAAAACGTAGTCAATATGGTTAACCAATCAAATAAAAATGTCAGTGACTTTAACAAAAAGTTTGCTGGACTTTCTTTCGGCTCCAAAAAATAGATGTATTAAAAATCTTTTTAATACACTTCATATTTCTTCGGAACGTATTAATATAAACTTTAATAAGTAATATTTGAATCAATTGAATCAGATTGCATTAGGTGCAATACCCGTTGTTGGTAATCTTCCCCTTTACTAAATTAAGGCGGAGTTATCGTGGGATTGGTATATTTGAGCTATTAATAATAACGGAAGGTAGGTTAATTGGGTTGGTTCTGAGCAATTGACCTTATGTCTTATGGCAATAATGGTGACATAGCGGGTGGCTCTAACCCAAGATGGATAAAAGCCCCATTAGTAAGAACTCTTCCTCGTGGAGTGCGTTGAAGCAGGCCAATTTGTATAAGATACGGTTCGATGGCTTCTTCAATAGCGTCGCGTTGTTCTGACAGCGCAGCGGCGATAGTTTCAACCCCAACTGGTCCACCATTATAGTTATCCAAAATGAATTTTAAGTAACGATAGTCGTTACTATCCAGTCCAGCTTTGTCTATCTCGAGCCGGGTTAAAGAGCTATCGGCAATTGCTGCATCTATTTCTGATTTATGTTCAACAGAAGCAAAATCTCTTATTCTTTTTAACAATCTTAGAGCAATTCTTGGGGTGCCTCTTGACCTCTTGGCAATCTCCTCAGCGCCCTCTTTAGTAATTTTTGTGTCAAGTAACTTTGCAGCGCGATTAATGACCTTCACTAATTCTTCAACTTTATAAAAATTAAGGCGTAATGGGATGCCAAATCTATCTCGTAATGGGTTGCTAATCAGGCCCAGCCTGGTAGTAGCTCCAATAAGAGTGAAGCGCGGTAAATCTATGCGTACCGATCTGGCCGCTGGCCCATCGCCAATAATGATATCAAGAAAGAAATCTTCCATTGCTGGGTACAATATTTCTTCAATATTAGTATTAAGCCTATGAATCTCATCAATGAATAATACATCATGCTCTTGAAGATTAGTTAGAATTGCAGCGAGGTCAGCAGCTTTTGATAAAGTTGGCCCAGAAGTAGCTTTAAAATTAACGCCCATTTCTTTTGCAACGATATTAGCTAGAGACGTTTTGCCAAGTCCCGGAGGGCCATAAAAAAGAGTATGATCAAGTGGCTCGTTCCTGTTTTGTGCAGCTTGGATAAATATACTTAAATTAGATTTTATATGCTCTTGTCCTACAAATTCATTAAGCAAATTTGGTCGCAGAGAAAAATCTAGATCTGTTTCAAGGACGGTGCTTGATAATAGTTCTGTTGTCATAATATTATAAAACTCAATTTTTAAGTGCTAGTCGAATTAAATCATTTATCGATATATCCGCAGATTGAGCAATAATTGTATTAACTCTGCTTTGGGCATCAATTCTTCCGACTCCAAGACTGGTCAAAGCTGAAATAGCATCCAAAGCTAAGGAATTATTTTGTGTTTTTGCATTGGAAGCAAATTTAAGGGCTGATCCAGAAAGAGATTTAGTTGAAATGGTTTTATCTTTTAGCTCAGTAACTATACGCTCGGCAAGCTTTTTTCCAACTCCAGGAACGCCATTGAAAATTATCTTATCTTCATTAGTTAAGGCTAGTTGAATTTCTCCAGGGCAAAGATGCGAGAGAATTGCAAGAGACATTCTGGTACCAACCCCCTTAACTGACTGCAAAGTGGAGAACGCAGCTTTCTCTTCTAAGTCACTGAATCCATACAAGTGAATGTGATCTTCCCGCACGTGCGTTTCAATTAAAAGCTCACAAAATTCCGTGGGAGCCAATTGGCTTAAAGTTTTTATAGAGCAAAACACTAGGTATCCAACTCCGTTTATATCAATTATGACATGATCATCATATACTGAGTCAATCAATCCTTTAAGTTTACCAATCATAAAATATTCTAGTTGCATCAATTATTTCACAGATATACTATCAGCCGCGATAAGAATACGCAATTAATTCAGGAACTAAATTTTGAATTTCAAAAAATATGAATCGCTGCTAATAGCGTTTTTTGTAACAATAGTAAGATATTATGATTACGCCTTATTTGGGTTGTCAGCGTCTTTGTTATCAAAGAATTTTATGCCGCAGGGTGATAATAGCGATCAGATGCTTATTTTCTTTGCTTTATTTAGTCTTGCAACTATAGCAAAACCTGTGGGGTCGCTGATTTTTGGCAAGATAGGTGACCTGGTTGGAAGAGTGGTAAGCGTAAAAATATCCGCAGTTATCGCAGCAACATCAACTTGTTTGGTAGCGATTGTTCCTGGGTTTAATAGTATTGGTTTTTTTGCTGTTATATTGATAACACTCCTGCGTATGCTGTTTTTAATGAGTTTAGCCGGAGAAATTGACGCTATAAAAATCTATGTTGCTGAAATGATTGGCAAGAAGAGACGGCATCTTGTTGTGGGCATAGTTTCTTTTTCTTCTCAAATAGGTGTTTTGATTGCTACAATAGTCTACCATATTGCGATTAGTTATAACGAGATTGAGTGGTTGTGGAGGTTGAATTTTGCTATTGGCGGATTATTAGGCCTAGCCGTGATTATATTGCGTAGAAGATTGCTTGAGAGCAAGGAGTTTCTTGATAATAGATCGAAAGTAGCGAGTGAATCTGACCTTGGTATAATTAATATAATTGGTACAAATAAAGTTAAATTTATACTTGCGACCATAATCAATGGGATGCTTGGTGGGGGCTACCATTTCTTGATAATATTTTTTGGAACGTTTGCAGCAAATGTGGCTGATATTATTGATAAGGAGAGCGCAGCGGCTGCGAACACTATGTTTGTTTCACTTTATGGTCTCGCATGTATAATTTCTGGCTACTTATCTGATAGATTTAAAATAATCACTCAAATTATTGCAGCACTGGTCTTAAGTATTTTGGGTACGTTGGTTATGGAATTTTTTCTAAGTTTTATGGGCTACTCAGTATTGCTGCATTGTATATTAGTATTTCTGGTTCCATTTTATTCAATTCCTTGTTCTGTTCGTATTCAGTCATTATTTCAAACGGGTATTAGAATGAGAATGTGTAGCCTCTCACATTCTGTCGGCAGTATGGTTTTTTCTTCCACAACTCCATTTATTTGTATGTTAATCTGGCAATCCACCGGGATTGTATCTTTAGTGCTTGGGTATTTTTTATTCCAACTTGGCTTGTTATTTTTTGCGTTGCTTTATATGATAAAAAAGGATTACATAAGTATGTTCGAAAACTAAGAAATCTAAGTGGCATGTCATTACATATTAAAATAGTAAAAAATTACGCTCATTCTCTGTTTGTTCAAGCTAAAAGAGAGTCTAAAGAAAACAAAGTTTTTGAAAGCATAAAAGTTTTTAGTGAAGTGCTAAGAAAGTTTAGTAATATAAAAGATATGTTATGTTCGCCGATTATTCAGAAATCTGACAAAGATGGGTTTGTAGATATTCTTACTAGCAAGTTAAAATCAGAGCTTTTTCTGAAGCGGATAATCCACATCTTGATAAAAAATTCAAGAATGAATTTATTTTTTCAGATTGCTGATGAGTACGAAGTTTTGCTTATGGAGAGTAAGGGAATTAAATTTGTTGAGATATCCTCTGCTTTTAAGCTTACAACAAAAGAAATTGAATCTATTCATAATTTACTTGAGTCAACTCTTGAGAAAAAAATCAAGCTACAACATAGTGTTGATGAGTCGCTCTTAGGGGGAGCTATAGTGAAGTATGATAGTAATCTGATTGATTGCTCACTGCAAGGAGTGCTGGGTAAAATACAAAAAATAGCTACTGGTTCATAAGCTCCAACTCATATGCATATGAGTTATTATATTGGTTTTGTAATTTGATATAGTTTTTAATGAGGATTTTTAGAAAATGACGTTAAACCCTTCAGAAATATCTGAGATTTTAGAGCGTGAGATTGGCAATATTGACCAGCTTGGAGAGCTGCAGGAAGTTGGCTATGTAGTTACAGTCGGTGATGGTATTGCAAAAGTTTATGGGATTGATAATGTTCAAGCCGGTGAGATGATTGAGTTTGAATCTGGGGTTAAAGGATTAGCACTAAATTTAGAAAGTGACATGGTTGGTGTTGTGATCATGGGAGAAGATAGTTCAGTTCGTCAAGGGGATAAGGTAAAGCGCACTGGCGAGATACTAAAAACTCCAATTGGCCCTGCCATGGTTGGCAGAGTAGTTGATGCTCTAGGTCGTCCTATTGATGGTAAGGGAGACATTGTCTCAAAACATTTTAGTAATATTGAAGTTAAAGCTCCAGGAATTATCGGCCGAAAAAGTGTTCATGAGCCCGTTCAGACGGGCATTAAAGCTATTGATGCGCTGATTCCAATAGGTCGTGGTCAGAGAGAATTAATCATTGGTGATCGACAAACAGGAAAAACTGCTATTGCGATTGATACAATTATCAATCAGAAACCAGCGCATTTGGCTGGTGATGATGCCGATAAAATTTTTTGTGTATATGTGGCAATTGGTCAAAAAAGATCTACTGTTGCTCAGATTGTAAGAAAATTAGAAGAGGCTGGGGCAATGGAGTATACTACAGTAGTTGCCGCTACAGCTTCTGATCCAGCAACATTGCAGTTTTTATCCCCCTATACAGGTTGTGCAATTGGTGAGTATTTTAGAGATAATAGCATGCATGCTCTGGTTATTTATGACGATTTAACAAAACATGCTGTTGCCTATCGTCAAATTTCGCTTTTACTTAGAAGGCCACCAGGGCGTGAAGCTTATCCAGGAGACGTTTTCTATCTACACTCTAGATTGCTGGAAAGGGCGGCAAAATTATCTGATGATAAAGGGGCGGGGTCATTGACTGCGCTACCAATTATTGAGACTCAAGCTGGAGACGTTTCTGCGTATATCCCAACAAATGTGATTTCTATTACTGACGGTCAAATTTTTCTTGAAAGCGCTTTATTCTATAAGGGGATCCGGCCCGCTGTAAATGTGGGGATATCTGTTAGTAGAGTTGGCTCGGCGGCTCAAATTAAAGCGATAAAAAAGGTCTCTGGATCATTAAAGCTTGAGTTAGCTCAGTTTAGGGAAATGGAATCTTTTGCTCAGTTTGGTTCTGACTTAGACGCATCGACACAAAAGCTAATTAAACATGGAGCAAAGCTTACCGAACTTCTGAAACAACCTCAGTATTCTCCGGTTGTAGTTGAAGAGCAAGTGGTGAGTTTGTATGCTGGAGTTAGAGGGTATCTAGAGAAGATAGATATTTCTAAGGTTAGGCTCTTTGAAGACAAGCTTATGCAAGATGTCCGATTAAAAGGAGATAGTATTCTTTCTGCAATACGCGCCGAGAAGAATTTGAGTGAGGAAACTGAAGCAGCGTTAAAGACTTATCTTGATGGGTTTGTAGAAGAATTTTTAGACAATAACAAATAAGGAAAAATGTCTGGTCTAAAGCATCTTAGAAATAGGGTAAAGAGTATTAAATCTACTCAAAAAATTACCAAAGCTATGCATGTGGTATCTGCTGCAAAGCTAAAAAAACTAAAAGATCAAGCGGAGAATATAAATGATTATTCTTCTGTGCTTGGTACCATTATGTATGATATTTCTGCAAGTGGCAATCTGATGGATTTACCGGCAGAGGATCGCAAATTTTTTAGTAAAGAGCTTGAAAATATGCCTCATCTTTTAGTAGTTCTTACGTCAGAGAGAGGTTTGTGTGGTGGTTTTAATTCAAGTGTAATCAAACGAGTTAAACTTGACATAAAAAAACTAAAAGCGGATGGCAAGGAAGTTAAATTGCTAGTTATAGGTAAAAAAGGTATAGATGCTCTGAAAAATGAATTTGGTAAGCAAATAGTTGGGTATTATCATATTTTTCAGGGGAATTATGAACATGTTGCTAGAGAAGCGAAAGATAAAATTATAGAATTGATAGAAAACGAAAGGGTTGGAGCTTGTTGCATATATTATAACAAATTTAAAAATGCTATGACGCAAGTGATGACCAGGGAACAGATTTTACCAGTTCAAGTGAGATCAGAAAGCAAAATCAGCAATGCTTCTGAGTATGAAGGTACTGGGTTGGTGCACAATGTTATAAATTTATATATTGGTGGCCAAATTAATTACGCCTTGATTCAAAGTCG
Source organism: Rickettsia typhi (assembly GCA_945907105.1). Classification (GTDB taxonomy): domain Bacteria; phylum Pseudomonadota; class Alphaproteobacteria; order Rickettsiales; family Rickettsiaceae; genus Megaera_A. The sequence continues at coordinate 64,292 of CAMDSB010000003.1, forward strand.
TGCAAGCGAAGAGGGAGCAAGAATGACTGCGATGGATAATGCTACAAGAAACGCAGGTGAATTAATAGATAAGCTGACGCTACAGTTAAATAGATCAAGGCAAGCGATTATTACTACGGAGCTTACCGAGATTATTTCAGGAGCGGAATCTGTATAGTTAATTGAGTAGTTTTGGTTGTTGTAGCTCACATAAATTGTATAACTAAACTGTTTAATAATAAATTTAGAAAGATAAAGACGCCAATAATTAACATTAGTATGATGGCCGGTAGGACGCTTGATCAAAAGCGTAAACTTGTCAAAAGGGTGACAGAAGCGGTTTGTGAATCTATCGATACAAGACCAGAATTGGTAAAGATAAAATTGACTGAGATGATGCCAGATAGTTACGCCATTTCTGGACAATTAATAATAGATCAAGAAGACCCTTTTGGTAAAAAGAAATAAGTTAAAAAGGAAGCGATATTATTATGAATAAAGGCAAAGTTACTCAAATTATTTCAGCTATTGTTGACGTCAAGTTCCCTGGCGGGGTACAACTCCCCAATATCTTGAATGCGTTGCAGTGTGAAAATAATGGTCAAAAATTAGTGCTAGAGGTGGCTCAGCATATTGGCGATAACACTGTTCGGTGCATTGCTATGGATTCAACTGATGGTCTAACCAGAGGAGCGGAGGCAACTGACACTGGTGAACCAATTCAAATTCCAGTTGGCATTAGTACTTTAGGCCGAATTATGAATGTGATTGGTGAGCCTGTAGACGAAAAAGGGCCTATAATCTCTAAAACCTATTCTTCAATTTATAGACAGCCTCCTTCCTTTGAAGATCAATCTACGGAGAGGAGTATTTTGACAACGGGCATAAAAGTTGTAGATCTTCTGGCTCCCTATGCTAAGGGAGGTAAAATTGGTCTTTTTGGAGGAGCTGGTGTTGGCAAAACTGTTATCATTATGGAGCTTATTAACAACGTAGCTAAAGCGCATGGTGGATATACAGCATTTGCGGGTGTAGGAGAAAGGACACGAGAAGGAAACGATCTTTATCACGAAATGATTGCATCAGGTGTTATTAATCCGGATAAACTTGAGGAATCGAAAGTTTCTCTAGTATATGGTCAAATGAATGAGCCTCCTGGAGCACGGGCAAAAGTAGCGCTGACAGGGTTAACTATTGCTGAATCTTTTAGAGATTTGGATGGTGGTCAAGATGTTTTATTCTTTATTGATAATATATTTAGGTTCACACAGGCTGGTTCTGAAGTGTCGGCAACTCTGGGTCGTATACCGTCAGCGGTTGGATATCAACCAACATTGGCTACTGATATGGGCCTTCTTCAAGAAAGGATTACATCGACTAAGCACGGTTCAATTACTTCTGTTCAGGCAATTTATGTACCGGCCGATGATTTGACTGACCCAGCGCCTGCAACATCATTTACGCATCTTGATGCTACCACTGTACTAAGTCGTCAAATTGCAGAACTAGGAATTTATCCAGCGGTGGATCCTCTCGACAGTACTTCGCAAATGCTTGATCCTGAAATAGTTGGTGATAAGCATTATAATATAGCAAGGGAAGTGCAAAGAATCTTGCAAACTTATAAATCTCTCCAAGATATTATTGCGATTCTTGGTATGGACGAGTTATCCGAAGAAGATAAGTTAATTGTTAGTAGAGCTCGTAAAATACAAAGATTTTTATCTCAACCGTTCCATGTGGCAGAAGTATTTACGGGGATGCCTGGTAAGTTTGTCGATCTTGAAGACACAATAGCTGGTTTTCAAGGTCTGATTGAAGGTAAGTATGATTATATGCCTGAAGCTGCGTTTTATATGGTTGGAACGATCGAAGAAGCGATTGAGAAGGCTAAAAAACTTGAAGAAAAAGTAACAATATAGTTTGAGATGAGAAGTACTTTATCAGTGAAAATCATACTGCCATCTATGACTCTCCTTGATGTAGAGGCAAATATGGTAAATCTTCTTGGCCAAGAAGGAGTGTTTGGTGTCCTTCCGGGGCATTGTAAACTTATCTCTAATATTAATACGGGCATTGTCTCGGTGTTTCTGGCTGGACAAGAAGAAAAATATTTTGTATTCAGTGGTGTTGCGCAAGTTAACGGTGAAGAGTTGAATATTCTTAGTGAATTTGCCCTTCTTTTGGGTAAAGAAACTAAAACAGAAGCTTTGGAACAAGTTATCCTTCTAGAGGTTAGCTTACTTGAGCATCCATCAGAGTCTTTGCAAGCTAATATTATTTTAGATACCATTAATAAGTACCAGGCGTTACTTAAATTTTTATAAAGCAAATAATATTATGATTGAATGCACTCGTCGTATAGAGTTTGATGCTGGACATAGGGTTATTGGCCATAAGCATAAGTGTAAACATCTCCATGGTCATAGATACATTCTTGAAATTACAGCAAGATCAGAAGGTCTAGACGAGCTTGGTATGGTTGTAGATTTTGGTGAGTTGAAATCGGTGATGAAAGAATGGATTGATCATAATTTTGACCATAATGTAATTTTGCATCATGACGATGTAGAACTAGGGTTGTTTATTGCTAATTATACTGGCCAAAATATATATTATTTAAAATCAAATCCTACCGCAGAGAATATAGCGCTCCACCTTAAAGTAGACATTATACCCAAGCTATTTACTAAAAATTTGTTTCAAATAATTAAGATAAAATTATTTGAAACTCCTAATGCCTTTGTTGAGGTAGTATGAAATCTAGAGAATCTTGTATTGTAATCACAACGACAGATAATGAAGATATAGCTAATAAAATTGCTAACAAGCTGGTTGTGCAAAGATTAGCAGCTTGTGTGCAGGTTGATAAAGTTAAAAGTTTTTTTTATTATGAAGATGAATGTCGACAAGAAAAAGAGTTGCGCTTAATAATAAAAGCGGCGTCTAAAAACTATAAAATTATTGAAGAATTGATAAAATTAAATCATAATTATCGATTACCTCAAATAATTAAGCTTGATATTACTGATGGATTAGTTGAGTATATGGATTGGATTCATGCAAGTTAGGGTATGGTGTAATTTAAGACTGTTATTAGTCTGTATGATATGGGGGTGTTGCTTATGAAATTATGGCATAAGGTGTTTTTAGGCCTAATTTTAGGAGTGCTTTTTGGAATATACATCCCTGAGCATGTTGAAACTGTAAAACCTATCGGAACAGTTTTCCTCCGTTTAATAAAAATGGTTATTGTTCCACTACTATTTTTTAGTTTGGTTTCAGGCATTACCGGGATGAGAGATCCGAGTTCTATTGGCAGAGTGGCAAAAAAATCTGTCATAGCTTATTTAGGAACAACTTGCCTAGCAGTCACGTTTGGTCTGGGGGTAGCGTTTATTCTAGAACCTGGAACGGGCGTTATCCTCGATATGGGACCCGTGGCACCGGAAAGAAATTTCAAAGAAAATAATTTTGATCTTTTGCAATTTTTTATTGAAATTGTTCCTAATAATATTTTTCAGGCTTTTGCTGATTCCAATATTTTGCAAGTCGTATTTTTTTCTATATTTACAGGTATAATAATTAATGGAATGGATTCGGCTGCTGATCCATTGCGTAATTTTATTCATGCGGCTGCGAAGCTAGTTTTAAAAATGATTGCTTTAGTGGTTCAGTTGTCTCCATACGCTGCTTTCGCTCTTACTGCTTGGGTTATTGGTACCCAAGGGATAGATATAATATACACACTAGGGAAATTAGTGCGGGCAATAATTTTGGCCTACATATTGCAGTATATAATCTACGGCTTGATTATAATGGTATTTTGTAGGCTGTCGCCAATGCCTTTTTATAGAAAAAGTATAGAATATCAGATGATTGCTATGTCAACAGGCAGTAGTAAGGCTAGCCTTGCAACTACGATGCAAGTATGCAGAAATAGACTTGGTGTGTCTGAGTCCAGCACTTCTTTTGTTTTACCACTAGGTGCATCGATTAACATGAATGGTTTGTCTATTAAGCTTGGTTTATCTGTTATCTTCTTTGCTCAAGCAATGGGAATAGATTTAGTATTCTCTGATTATATTATTATTATTATGACAGGAACTCTTGGCTCAATAGGTGGAGCTGGTATACCTGGGTCATTCATCATTATGTTACCCATAATGCTTACTTCAGTCGGATTACCCATAGAAGGAGTAGCGCTGCTAGTTGGGATTGATAGAGTACTGGATCTAATAAGTACAACAATTAACATTACCGGCGATGCTACTATAACTTTGGTTATAGATAATTCTGAAGGAACGCTTGATAAAGAAATGTATAACTCCTAAAAACTGACGTAGAGGTGACTGATATGCAAATTTTTCGATTAATCTATATAGCTTCAGTATTACTATTATATAATGGTTCAGCTAGCGCTGCTGAGACAAAAACTATAAAAATTGGCAGTGGAAGTCTACTGGAGGGGTACTATAATATTGGATTAAACTTATGTCGGGTTATATCTAATGCGAATGATGGTATAAAATGTGAGGTAGTTCCAACTACTGGGTCGCTAGAGAATATAGATTTATTACAAAAAGGGCAAATAGATTTTGCATTTGCTTTGTCTAATATAGCCGTGCAGGCATATAGCGGAACGGGTTATTTTGCAGATAGTGAGCCATTTAAAGATATGTACCAACTATTGCGTTTGCATGATGAATATTTTACGGTCTTAGTTAGGGATGATGATAAAATTCTAGTGTTTAGAGATTTAGATGGGAAGAAAATTTCTAATGGCCCACCACGATCTGACAGTTCAGTTGCCTATGAGGCGCTTGCCGAATATTATGATTTCAAGAAACCCCCGGAAGATATTGAAATACTTCATGAAAATTATGCAAAAGAATTTTGCGGGGGTAAAATTGATGCGATTATGATGATGACTGGTCATCCAAATCAGTTAATAAATATGGTAACGCACACATGTGAGTGCGATTTTGTTACGATAGATAGTGGTAAGATTGATTTATTAGTAAAAAATTCTCCAGAATTCAAAAAAGTAGTGTTAACAGGTGGTGGCTATCCTGGTATTACTGAAGATGAGGAAACAGTTGCAGTTTCAGCTATATTCGTAGTAGGTAAGTCTGTTGATAAAAAGATAGTAGAAAATTTTCTAACTCTTTTAAATTCAAGACTTAGTAGATTTAAATCCTCAGATCCTGTACTCTACGATATAGAAGATTCTGAGTTTACCAGTGGTTTTGTTATTCCAGGATTTAATGCTGAGACTCAACAATAGTTTTTATTAAAATAGTTTAATTTTTATGTTCAAGAATATCATTATTCCAGTTGATTTATCCGATAAACAGTCTTTAAGGGCAGTTTTTCCACCGGCTTTGAATTTTGTTAACGCCTTTGGTTCAAAATTACATTTAATTTATATCATGCCAGATTTTGGCATGAAAATGATAGAAGACTATTTACCAAGGCACTGGATGAGTGATCAAAAACAAAAATATACTAAGCAATTTGATGAAATAGTAGATAAATATGTTCCTAAAGGGGTGGATGTTGACTATTACATTGGTAGAGGAGCTGTTTACGATGAGGTAATAAAATATTCTGAGAACGAGAATGCTGATTTGATAATTATTTCAGCCGTTAGACCTCAGCTTAGAGATTACATGCTTGGGCCAAATGCTTCAAAGATAGTAAGGCATTCTTCTATTTCAGTGATGGTTGTAAGAGATTAATTTTATCACCATGAAAAATTAGAAAAAAATTGCTGTTTCTTGGAGAAAATATATTTCTCACTTTACCCGTTCTTTACTTGGTACTTAAAAGGTACTAAGGCTGTAGTTATTAGAATTTATAACCATATCTAATTCCAATATCAGTTAAGCCAGGATTTGGTTTGGTAATATCAGCGCTGGAAATATGGTCTATCATTACGGAGATCGAATGTATTTTAGAGAGTTTGTAACCAACTGAGAATGACTCTCTAAAGAGTAAATTTGAACCTAATGCTCTACGTTTTTTGGATATTTTTTTCTCTGCATTATTGACTGAGATACCAAGAGATACCTCTAGCAATAAGGCATTATCAAAATCAGCTTGCCAAGTTAAGCCAGTATATAGATTGCTTGTGTAGCCTTTGCTATTAATGCTTGCTCCTATATGAGGATAAGCTCTTAGGTAGTTATCTAGTTTATCAATTAAGTATTCAATGATAATATTTTGTCCTTTTTCGACCCTGTGATTTAATTTCGTATCAAAATCATGTTGAGTGATTCCAATTTTAAACTCTTGAGCTTTGGTATTAGATACAACAAAAATTAATGTTGCAGTAAAAATAGTTACGAGATATTTTTTCATAAGATCATTCTTTTTTATTTAAAGCTATTAAATAGAACTCGCTTGATTCTTTACGGCTCGAATCTGGTTTGAAGTGCTTTATGGTTTTAAAATGTTGTTTTACTATGTTCATCAGATCAACTTCAGCTCCCCCTCGAAATATTTTGGCTACGAAATGCCCCCCGGGTTTAAGGATTTTTAGTGCAAAATGAAGCGCATTTTCACATAATGCCATAATTCTGAGGTGGTCAGTTTGGCTGTGTCCTATGGTATTTGCCGCCATATCGCTCATTACAACATCAGCGAGATTACCTTCTAGAGCATTTATAATTATTTCCTGGGTATCATGATCGTAAAAATCTTTTTGGAAAGAAATTACCCCAGGAATGTTTTCAATTTGAAGTAAATCGATCGCTATAAGTTTATTAGGAGCATTGGTTGAATCGGATTTAATTATTTTGGCTGCAACTTGTGACCACCCTCCAGGGGCGGCACCAAGATCCACTACATTAAAACCAGCTTTTAAAATATGAAATTTATCATTAATTTCGATAATCTTATAGGCTGCTCTTGATTTATAGCCGTCAATTTTAGAGCGGGCAACATACTGGTCGTTTAATTGTCTAGCTAGCCATCTTGTTGAAGAGGTTTTTCTTCTTTTTGCTGTTTTGACCTTAACGAATTTACCTCGATAGCCTGTGGATGCTGACATTGTTACCTTTTTTTATCGGCGTACTTATCTAGCACGGAGTTAACAAAGCCAACCTGGCCTTCATCAAGCATGTCACTTGCTATATCGGTATATTCATTAATAATAACGTTGCGCGGTGTTTCGGGAAAATATTTCATCTCACAAATAGATACCCGCAGAGTAGCAAA
>CAMDSB010000004.1 GCA_945907105.1 Rickettsia typhi
CATAGTGAAGGTCTTACCAGACCCTGTAATTCCTAAAAGCATCTGGGACTTCTCATCCGCTGCAAGGCCATCTAATAGCTTTTTTATTGCTTTTGGTTGGTCTCCACTTGGCTGATAATGTGACTTAATCTTAAAACCGCTCATTGACAACCAATTAAATAATGATTTAAACTGTCAGTATAACTTTTTAGAAGCAAATGACTATGAAAAAAATTACAATTTACACAACAAGCGTCTGCCCTTACTGCGTTCGTGCAAAAGCACTATTTGACCGCAAAGGCTTAACTTACGAAGAAATTAATGTTGAAGAACAACAAGAGCGTGATAAAATGGTAATAAAGGCTGGTGGAAGACGTACTGTTCCACAAATTTTTATTGGTTCTGTCCACGTAGGTGGGTGTGATGATCTTTATGCTCTTGAAAAAGAAGGCAAACTAGCAGGCATTTTGAGTTAATTAGGAAAAATATATGACAAAGAAAAAAGATACTAACAGCGATATTGTATATTCTGCTATTTATTCAGTTCGATCTAATCAATTGGAAATTCAAGATAATCAATATAATCTTCTAAAATCTCTCGTATCCTTACCGGAATTATACAAAGATTTCACCTTTGATAACTTAGGAAAAGAAACTGTAAAAACCATCGTAGATGACTTAGTTGGTATCAGCTCTTTTAATGAAGCTATCAAGGCTCAAGCTAGTGTTTTCACAGCAAGTTATGGTATTAGAACCAATAAAATAGCGGACGCAATAAATCTAGCATTACCCTTAACAACTGAGGAAAATATTGGCCGAATATTAGGAGGATTACTTCCCGATGGTTATGATAACTCAATAGAAAAAGGAGTTCTTCCTACTCTGGGAGCTAAAGACGCATATTGGGGAACTTCAAAACCAACAACTGTTACTACTTTACTTAGAGCCGCCTATTATACCGTAACAAAAGAAAAATTTGGTTCTGGATCAATTTCAGATGAATCTAGTATTTTTCATACATTTGATTTGCCTGCTAGTTATAACCCTGAAGCAGTTCTAGAATGTAGCTATCTTCATAAACCAGGCTCTGTTTGGCAACTAACTGTTCCGCACTCTGGATATTCTTTTGGCGGTGACAGAGCAAGCACCAAGCAATATAGAGTAGAAGACTGCACGTCTTTCCTAGAAAAAATATATCAACTTATTCCCTCATCTGGTAGCTCAGCTGATTTATATCTTGCGGCAAGAACTTTGAGCAAAGAGGATCTCACTATGGCCCCCGCAACTTGGGGCGAGTCTGCCGGTGGATCATTAGTAAAACTATTCGATGTATCAGAAACACCTACCCCTGGAGATATCGTAGCCTCCAGAAGGTTCTCTGCTGAAAAACCACAAACCTCTTCTCTTGGCACAGGTGGACATGCTGGTATATTTTTAGGCGCTGATAAAGATCAAATTGTTACTATAGCTTATAATCGAGATATGCCTGCCATGGAAGGCTTTGGCCTAGAATCTAGACCATTTGAAAATTCACTAACAGAACGTACATCATTTTTAAGACGTACTGACGTTGATTTCATTCATGAAAGTAAAGATGACTTATCTTTTGATTTTAGAGATTTAAATTCTTATGTTTCCAGTATTGATGATCAGCTTCTTGTGTCGGGAGAAACGGGCCTGTTAGACGAGGAGTGTAAAGAGGAAGTTTTAATCTAATAAGCTTATACAACAAATCAACAACTTTAAGTAGAGCATGAAAGACACCATACCAATACTCTATAGCTTTGTTAGATGCCCATATGCCATGAGAGCAAGAATGGGTTTGTTAGAGTGCAAAATTAACTGTATTGTGCGAGAAGTGGATCTTAGAAATAAACCATCTTCTATGTTAGAAATGTCTCCTAAAGGAACCGTACCGGTATTAGTTTTAAAGACTGGGCAAGTCATTGACCAAAGCCTAGATATAATTAATTATGCTCTAGAACAAAATGAGCAGTTCAATATTCAAAATTATACCCTAGCGAAACGAAAAGACATACAAGAGCTAATTACTAATAATGATATTGAATTTACAAAATTACTTAGGATCTATAAGTATCCAGAAAGATATCCTGATGATTCTCAAAAATTATCTAGACGCCAAATAGAAACTCAATTTTTAGATAAATACGAGAAAATGCTAGAGGGCAAGCTGTACTTGTTTGGTCTTAAATCTATAGCAGACATTGCAATTTTACCTTTTATCAGACAATTCGCTATAGTAGATCAAGATTGGTTTTATAATAGTAATTATAAGAATATTATTGCTTGGCTCAAACTGATGACAAATAATGACGTTTTCCAAAATATCATTATGGCCAAACATCAGCCTTGGCAAGATTCTGATAAATTAGTATACTTGTTTAACTAGGGACACATGGACTAAATTATCCGCAAATGCAATTGAATCAACTCAATTTCGTTTAATAACGAAGTTTTCTCTATATTTAAATTGTTCTCCAACCCTAAATTGAAGTAAAATAAGTCATTATCTAAAGAATATTAATAAATAACTAGTCAAGGGCATTTAATGGAGTCGAGCTTAACATTTACTTTATTTGTAATTCTACTAGCCTTTATATTTGAGTTCACTAATGGCTTTCATGATGCAGCTAATTCAATTGCAACTATAGTTGCTACCAAAGTCTTGACCCCACTACAAGCAGTGATATGGGCTGCGTTCTTTAATTGCGCAGCGTTTTTCTTTTTTAAACTATCAGTGGCAACTACGATAGGCAGCGGCCTTATTAATCCGGACATAGTCAGTTCACACTTAATTTTTGCAGCCTTGATTAGCGCAATCAGTTGGAATTTACTTACTTGGTATTATGGTCTTCCTTCCAGCTCTTCTCATGCTTTAATTGGTGGTATTATCGGCGCAGCGATCTGCAAAGGAGGAATTTACTCGCTACAATTCTTTGGCCTAACTAAAATTATGATAGGGATATTAGTCTCTCCGTTACTAGGTATATTAATTGGTTTATTCTTAGCTACTATTATTACTAAGGTTTTTAGCAATCCTAATGATAAGTGGTTTAAAATCTTACAACTCGTTTCTTCAGCTATGTTAAGCCTATCTCACGGCGGTAATGATGCTCAAAAAACTATGGGAATTATCAGTTTACTCTTATTATCAAGCATTTATCAAGGTCAAGAGTTTCATATTCCTTCGTGGGTAGTCCTGTCTTGCTATGCCGTTATGGGTTGTGGTACTCTTGCTGGCGGCTGGCGAATAGTGCATACTATGGGCCAAAAAATTACCAGCTTAACTCCTATACTCGGCTCGGCAGCAGAGACTGGAGCTACTATAGTAATTTTTGCTGCTACAAGCTTGGGAGCTCCCGTTTCAACTACTCATACTGTCACTGGTTCTATCGCAGGGGTTGGCATATCACGTGGTTTAACTGGCACCAGTTGGTCTATTATGTATAGGATCTTCTTAACCTGGCTGATCACCATACCAGCAACTGGATTAATTGCCGCAGCCATTATGTTATTTGTTGAGAAGTTTTGACTTTCCCAACTATTTCAATTACAGCAAAATATCTAATATATTAATTAAAATTAATATATTAGATATTTTGCTATTGATTATTTAATTTTATATGGTATATTACTATAAAATTTTTAACTTATAGGTATTTTTACTATGAAACATATATTTTTTGATAATCAAGGAGCAGCTAATATTGGACATCTAGCAATAGGTGCTAACGCAGCTATTAATTTTGCCGGTAATGCCGCTATTAATCTTGGTGGAGATGTTGGTGGAAAAGTACTCAATATTAACGGAGGTGGTAATGGTGGTTTTGTTATAGGTGATATTATTAATTTTGCTGGTAATGCCGCTATTAATCTTGGCGGAAATGCTGGTGCAAAAATACTTAATATCGGAGGAGCAGTTGCTATGGGTGGTGCTAATTTGGGGATTATTCACCTCGCCCCACCAATTGACCCTATCGTACAAGGTGCAATTATAACCATAAGCAATCCAGCCACAACTAGTGTGGATCTTTCGCATTTGCAGATATCAGATTATCAATTACAACAAATATGCCCCCATTTATCTATAAACCCTAATATAGAATTTGTTGACTTTAGTTTAAATCAAATTACCACAACTGGCTTACAATCTTTTATTACTACCCCTCATACCATAGTATCTACTAATTTTTCTGCTTGCCCAATAGATATCGCCCCATTAATATTAGTAGAGCAGTCAATTTATCAGTCCCCACTAATCAACTGTACAATTGGTGATGGCTTTAATCTTCTAGCTCCAAGACAAGAAAAGGCTACTGTTATCATGAATGCTTTATATAAAATGCTAAACCATTTTGACCTAAATTCTGCCCAAGAGCGCGAGAATTTAATAAAATTTATCTCAAGCCCTAGAGCTCAAAAAGCCTTAAAATGGTTATCGCAAAATAGTGAAGAACTAGGTTTAAAGTCTGTCGTTGGGGAAGAATTTGTCTTACTGCTTAATAGATTGGCAAATGAGAATATGTTCTACCTTAAAGGAGTTTGCAAAGGATTTACTGAAGAGTCTTTACTATCTACTTTGCCGCCAGAAAGTTTATCGGAAATTTTATCTTATTTAAAATTCAACGATATTCTTCCTAGCACCGCTTCCCTTGGAGAAAATGTCGAAGTATTAGGGAGTTTTTCCCTTGAGGAAGGTGATGATGGCCTCTATTCTTAGAGCTATTTCCTCTTAAAATTAGCAAATTGACAAAATAACCTTTAGTATAAGAGGCTACGCTTTTATACTAAAGGCGTTGTCACCGTTAAAGTTTGATTTATAATGATTTTACAAGCTTTTTAAACACACTGGTTAATCCGACATATCAGTGTAGCCTTTGATTCCAGTGCCTGGAAGCACAATTTCAAAATTGTAAATACTTATATCAGTGTTGCCTAAAGCCTCAACAACTGAATCAAATTCTGGTTTGCTACTAGGATCACTTACTTTTTTTCCATTAAGCATCACAGTGGTCTGAATGGTTCCGAGCATATAATGTTCAACACGAACATCAACATGTGAAGCTAAACCCTGCATCGCGGGCGGATACGTTGTCACGAAAACAAACTCACCTTTATTATTGGTAGTTGCTGTCCCATTACCTGTAAATGTAGAACCTTGGTTAGTATCTATTAAACTCTTTTTTGCAATATCTTTCAGTGGTTTATATGGGTACTTACCGTTACAACTAGCCTGCCATATATACACCTTAGCGTCAGCAACAGGTACACAATTTTGATCTAATACCTTTCCATGTATTATTATTTTCTCTCCACAAAAGATTTCTTCTTGCCATGCTTTGCGCAGTAAATTATTAGACGACTCAAATTTTTCTGGTTCGTAATCATTCATAGTGATCTTGGTAACTGCACAAAAATTTAAATCTCGTAGATTTTCTTTAACTTTTTCTGCATTTACTAAACTGGTAGTAAAAATAACAAAAACAGATAGAGCTAGCTTGAAATGATTCATAATTACTACCTAAAATAACTCGGGGATATATCTATCTACTTAAGCCAAAAAGTAAATATGATATATTGTAGCTAAACAATATCAAACTTCTCTGAAGATAGATAGCTCACCTAACTTTCTATCAGTAGTTTCTCTTTTCTGGTTGATAAAAATCCACATTATTTTTGCTAATTCTAATAGGTCTTAAGAATAAAGAAGGATTTTTCTCCAGGGAGCAAATAGTATGTCCCCAATATTTCGGATTGATTTGTATAAAATCATTTCTCCAATGAGCTCCCCGACTTTCTTCTCGCCACAGCGCTGACTCTATCGTCGCCCTAGCTGATAAAATCATATTACCAAGTTCTAAATAATGTTGAAGAAACATGTTCCAATGCAACGATTTATCTTTAATACCTGCCTTATAATACTCTTTCTCTATATTCATAATATTTTTTAAGGCTTGAGTAAGACCATCATTCGTCCTAAATACGCCTACATATTTACTCATGGTTCTTTTTAATTGCTGTGTCATTAACTCAATATCGCAAGCTTTTTTAGTAAAAATCTTCTTAAATGTTTCTATATAGTTCTGTGAGTCAGAAATTTCTTCCTTATCTTTGTTTTCCAAAAAATCTACTGCTTTTTTTGCAAACACAACAAGATCAAGCAATGAGTTGCAACCCAAACGCCCAGCTCCATGCACTGATATACAAGCAGCTTCACCTATTGCATATAAAGAATCAATTTTATGCTCCCCTTGTTCATCGTATTTTATAACCTGACAATTGCTATCTGTGGGAATACCCCCCATATTATAATGGGCTGCTGGAGCAATAGGTATAAGATCTACACTTGCATTAATTTTAGCAAACTCGGTACAATTCTCAAAAACAGTTGGTAATGTTTCAATTATTTCAGCTTCTAATAAATGCCTTAAGTCAAGCAAGATATAGTCACCATTCTCACCACATCCTCGCCCTTGACTTATTTCAGTTGCAATTGCTCGAGCAACAACATCTCTGGCAGCAAGCTCCTTAAACTTAGGCGCATATTTGAGCATAAATCTCTCCCCAAGAGAGTTAATTAATACTCCTCCTGCAGATCTTGCCGCTTCAGTAATCAACACCCCTATTTTATGAAGTGCGGTTGGATGAAATTGGACAAACTCCATATCCTGCAAAGGAATCCCTGCCCTAGCCACTAGTCCATTACCATCGCCCGTACACACAGCAGACGATGTTGCAGTCTCATATATCTGACTGCATCCTCCTGTAGCAATTATAGTATTTTTTGCATTAATTATGTTTATGATACCATTTTCTATATCCCAACACACAGCTCCATGACATTGATTATCTTCATAAAGCAAATCTAAGACAAAATTATAATTATGGAATGTAATTTTTCTGGAGATTGCTTCTTCATAAAGCTTATGCATTATTGAATGTCCTGTTCGGTCTTTTGCAAAGCACGCGCGGTGCGCAAAGGTTCCCTTGCCATATTCTGTGCTCTGACCACCATATATTTTTTGATCAATAGTACCGTCTTTCATTCGATCAAATTGAACTCCTAGCTCACTGAGCATGTTTATCACCTCTGGAGCAGATCTACACATTTCTTCAACTGAATCTTGATCAGCCAACCAATCCGACGCTTTTATAGTATCGTAGGCGTGCCAACGCCAATCATCTGGGGTAACGTTTCCAAGGCTCGCATTAAGTCCTCCTTGCGCAGCTATGGTATGGCTTTTTAGTGGGTGAACCTTACTTACAACAGCTACCTTTAATCCCTTTCTACTTGCAAAAATCGCGGCCGCTAATCCAGAACCTCCCGAACCAACAATTAGCACATCATAAAAATGATTCTTTACTTCTAAATTCATATAAATATTGTTCAATCTTGAATCTTTAGAATTCAATTGTTATAGTTTGTGCTATTAGATATATATAACATTACATAAAATTATGCAAAAATTTCTAACACTAATTATCACTGGGGCGATCATTTACATGATATTTCAACAGAGTATGAACTCTATGAAACCTCCAGAGCACCTGCAAAAACCAGGGACTACTAGCCAAGAACAAAAACCAGCGGAGTTCAGCGGAAATTTTATTGAAAAAACTATATCTGGTGTTCTATTAAATGTTTTAAAAACTGACGAAGGAAGACTATTTCTTGAAAGCCTTATTCAACCGATGAATAAGGCAGTAGCTGGTTCTGGCAATGGTTTTGAAATGAATAGCGATAAGTTTATCAACGCTTTATTCAAAATACACACTTTTGGTGATGGAGAAAAGGGACCAGCTTCTTGTGGGCATATCGTTACAATTCAGTATAAAATACTATCTTTAACAGATACCGTTTTAGAAGAAAACACCTCTACATTTCCACTTGGATCTAATAAAATAGCTCCAGGATTAGATGCAGTAATTGTCGGCATGAAGACCGGCCAGACTCGTCACGCCACTATTTCTAGCAAATATTTCCCCGAAACTTCTTCTAATAAATTGAGCTCCTTCAAGGTCAATATACTGCTGAAAGAAATAATGCCAGAAAATTTTATCGATGATACTGTTAAAATATTCGATGACCAACTATCTTATAGGGTACCTCTTTTTTGTGGAGGAAAAGCTGTTTATGATGCAAAAATAACCAAACTTAGTGATGGGAAAGTTATTTATAATTCTGTTGATACTGGCACAAAAATTACTATGCAAATAGGCAATTTAGTTTATCCCATGATTTTTTCTCATGCCCTACATAATAAGATTCCTGTGGGGAATAGAACTGTGATCACTAAAGGAAAATTCTTTAAATCATACGCCTCAAATTTTAGCACTATATTTCCAGAAACTACTCTACCTGAGAATGAATATTTTATGCTTGAGTTCTTTAATTTTGAAAACCAAATGCCTACACCACAAACAACGCTTGACCAGGCCCAGCGATTACAACAGCAACAGAATCAACAACAGAATAATGTTACTATAACACCTTAGTTCCGTCAAAAGTTTAAGATGTCGAGCGTTCGTTTAGATTAAATGTACGTGTACGGTTTATACACTGTTTTAAGTACCTTCCAGTATGACTCTCATTACATGCAGCAACCACTTCAGGAGCGCCTTCAACCACTATCAATCCGCCTTTGTCCCCCCCTTCTGGTCCAATATCGATAATATAATCCGCTGTTTTGATTACTTCCATATTATGCTCAATGACAACAACTGTGTTACCCTTATCAACTAATATATGCAAAACCTTAAGTAGTTTTTTAATATCGTCAACGTGTAACCCCGTTGTGGGTTCATCTAGAATATAAAGAGTCTTGCCAGTTGAGCGCTTTGAAAGTTCTTTAGCTAGTTTCACTCTCTGAGCCTCTCCACCAGACAAAGTTGTTGCAGATTGACCAATTTTAATGTAACCGAGCCCCACCTCTTTAAGGGTAGCAAGTTTTTCAAATATTGCCGGCACTTTTTTAAAGAATTCAGTAGCATCTTCGACAGTCATATCAAGCACATCAGCAATATTTTTACCGTTATATTTTACTTCTAAAGTTTCACGATTATAACGCTTGCTATTACAAACATCGCAATTTATATAAACATCAGGCAAGAAATGCATCTCTATCTTAACTAAACCATCACCTTGACAAGCTTCACAACGACCACCTTTAACATTAAAGGAAAAGCGCCCAACTTTATATCCCCTAATTTTTGATTCTGGTAGATCCGTAAACCAATCACGAATTGGCGTAAAAGCTCCTGTGTAGGTAGCTGGGTTTGACCTAGGAGTCCTCCCAATTGGTGACTGGTTAATGTCAATTACCTTATCTATGTGTTCAAGACCAGTAATCGACTTATACTCTCCTGGATAAATTTTAGAAGTAGGTTCAAGATACTTAAGAGCTGCTTTGTAGAATGTATGAATTACAAGACTCGACTTACCGCTACCAGAAACACCAGTTATTGCGGTAAATGTACCCAGCTTAATAGTCATATTCAAATTTTGTAGGTTATTTACATCTGCGCCAGTCAAAACTATCTGCTTTCCAAGATGCCCTTCTCTTATTTTATCAGGGATTGAAATATATTTCCTACCACTCAGATATTGCCCCGTTATACTGTCGGGAGATTTCATTATTTCCTCGGGAGTACCTTGTGCAACAATTCTTCCACCATGAATTCCAGCACCAGGACCCACATCAATCACATGCTCAGACTCAAGCATCGTTTCATCGTCATGCTCAACAACAATAACAGTATTACCAAGGTCGCGTAAGTTCTTAAGAGTGGCAATAAGGCGAGCGTTATCACGCTGATGTAAACCAATAGATGGTTCATCCAGAACATATAAAACGCCACTTAACCCGCACCCAATCTGTGAAGCAAGCCTTATTCTTTGACTCTCTCCTCCAGAAAGAGTTCCGGATTCTCTAGACAGGCTTAAATAATCAAGCCCCACATTATTGAGAAATCTCAATCTCTCTTGAATCTCTTTGACCACTCTGCTAGCAATTTGTTTTTGCTTTGCATTTAATTTTGAATCAATATTATCAAACCAATGTTGCGCTTCATGAATTGTTTTAGAAGCAACCTGCCCAATATTAAGATTATCAATTTTTACGCACAACGATTCTTGTTTTAGCCTATAACCACTACATATAGAACAACTATGCTTTGACATAAATCGATGTAGCTCTTCTCGCATCCACGCAGCATCCGTTTTTTTATATTTTACCTCTAGACTTGGTATAATACCGGCGAAAATTTGATTAATAACCTCGCTTTTCCTATCGTCATTATACTCAAAACTTATAATTTCATCACCTGAGCCATAAAATAAGATTTTTCTTACTTTTTCAGAAAGTTGGGCAAATGGAGTCGAGAGCTTAAATTGGTAATGCTTTGCAAGCGATTCAAGTGTGTCTATAAAAAACTTTGAAGATGATTTGCTCCAAGGAACAATTGCTCCTTCTTTTATACTAATAGAATAATTGGGAACAATAAGTTGCTCATCAAAGAAAGATTCTTTTCCTATTCCTTCGCATGCGCTACAAGCCCCAAATGGGCTATTAAACGAAAAAATTCTCGGCTCAATCTCTTCCAACTGAAAGCCAGATTCTGGGCAAGAATATTTTTCTGAAAGAATAATGCGTTCTCCATTTTTATATGGGCTATCATGCTTTTCGGGCATCGAAGAAATTTCGATATAAGTAATACCTTCGCCAAGGGCTAAAGAGGCTTCTAGGCTTTCAGCTACCCTGTTGCCAAGCGAATCAGAAATAACTAATCTATCGATTACAACTTCTATCGTGTGCTTTTTATTTTTATCAATTTTAGGTAATTCATCAAGGTTACAAAGTTCACCATCGAGATATATCCTCTGATACCCATGCTTTACTAAATTAGCAATTTCTCTTCTAAATTCACCTTTTTGACCTCTTACCATGGGAGAAAGAATATATAATTTAGTCCCATCTGGTAAGCCATTGACTATATCTACCATCTCGGAAACAGACTGGCTTTTTATTGGCAGTCCCGTAGCCGGGGAGTATGGAACTCCAATTCTAGCATACAATAATCTTAGGTAGTCATAAATTTCAGTTATAGTTCCTACTGTTGACCTTGGATTTTTAGATGTAGTTTTTTGATCAATAGCAATAGCTGGAGAAAGACCGGATATGGATTCTACATTTGGCTTGTTTTGTAGGTGTAAAAACTGCCTCGCATACGATGACAAACTCTCAACATAACGTCTTTGGCCTTCAGCATATATAGTATCAAAAGCAAGTGATGACTTGCCTGACCCACTAAGACCTGTAATAACCACAAATTTGTTTCTAGGTATATCAACATTAATATCCTTGAGATTGTGCTCTTTTGCACCCCTTACTTTGATATATTCTTGCATAAGCCTCTTGACTAGAACTCAGGTTGTTTAGTATTATAGGCCTTAGGAACAGGTTATTGCAATAGCAATTTGCATTATATTCTTCTTGGATGAGAGAATATTGTATGATATAGCTTGTATTTAGTATTTGATAATTTTTTGATGGTTTTGCAATGGCAGGCAGTCTAAACAAAGTAACTCTAATTGGAAATTTGGGTAAAGATCCAGAAATAAGAACTACAAATGATGGCAGAGAGCTGGCTAATTTTAGTCTGGCTACCAGCGAAAGCTGGAAAGATAAAGTCACGGGTGAGAAAAAAGACAAAACCGAGTGGCACAGAATTGTAGTATTTAACGAGGGGTTAGTCCGCGTTATAAAAAGCTATGTAAAAAAAGGAAGCAAACTTTATATTGAAGGTCAGCTTCAAACTAGAAAGTGGGTAGATAACGAAAATCAAGAACGTTACACTACAGAAATTGTGCTTCAAAATTACAACTCTACCTTAATACTACTTGATACAAAAGGTGAAGCTTCTGCTGAATCTTATGCTGAAGGTAACCCTAAACAAAGTAATGTAAATTTTGACAATAGTGATCTAGACGATGAAATACCTTTCTAATATTGCCCTTCTGCTTTTAACAGCTATTTTTTTATCAGGATGTGAAACTGTTCCATCTAATCAAAAAACTGGCTCTGCTGATGAAATGTATGGTTTTAAAAAAGTATTAGTAAAAGGCGGCGACTTCTTGATAACTACTTATCAAAAAATTGATGATAAAAATGCACCGTTTACTTTCTATATTGAGGGAGACGGAGCTGCTTTTAATGGTAAATTCAAGGTCTCGAATAATCCAACTCCAAGAAAACAAATGTTTATAAGCCTTGCCGCAATGGATAAAAGGCCGAATGTCGTTTATATAGCACGCCCCTGTCAATATACACCTATGAACCTGAATCCAAAATGTTCAAATCAATATTGGACAAATAAAAGGATGTCAGAGGATTCGGTTGTTGCAATAAACGATGTAATTAACAGCATAAATAATAAGCAAAAATTTAGCTTGATCGGGTACTCTGGCGGTGGGGGCATTGCCATACTTGTCGCTGCAAGAAATTACATGGTTAGCGACATCATCACGGTGGCCGGTAATCTTGATCATAAGGCGTTTACAACTCATCATCACGTAACGCCAATGAGCGGATCATTAAATCCAATTGACTATGTACGTCAAGTAAGTCATATACCTCAACTCCATATTTCTGGAGGAAAGGATACTGTTATACCACCATTTATTGCAGGAGAATTTGTTCAAAGAGCTTCATCTCCTTGCGTTAAGCAGCAAATATTTGAAGGCGCTTCGCATAGAGTTGGGTGGAAAGAAATGTGGGAATATATATATACTAAACCAATCAAATGTTATGATTAGTACAACAAAAAATATAGGTAGATCCCATGACAGAAGTACAAAAAAATAAAAAATTTAAATATTACGACACTATCACAATTGCGTTTATTGTGTGCCTCATTACAGCTAATTTAGGAGCAACTAAGCTTTGGCAAGTTGGACCACTTACCCTACCGGGCGGTATTTTTGTTTTCCCCATGTTATATGTGTTGAACGATATATTGACTGAAGTATATGGCTTTACTGCCAGCAGAAGAGTAATTTGGCTTGCCTTATATAGCAACCTTTTCATAGCCTTAGTATTATACGCCGTTGTGTTTTTACCACCTTCTGATCACTGGCCACATCAAGAAGCTTTCGTACAAATTTTTTCTATAGCTCCAAGGATATTTATTGCTTCTCTTGGCAGTTATTTTATTGGTGAGTTGCTCAACGCCTCTGTTATTTCAACTTTAAAAATAATGCTCGAGGGGCGTAATTTTGGTCTGCGAGCAATATTGAGCACTTGTGTAGGAGCTTTTATAGAAACCTCCATTTTTGCAAGTATTGCGTTCGGGTTAAAGCTGCCAGCAAGTTATCTTTTATCAATGATTTTTACTCTTACTGCGCTAAAAGTTTTGTATGAACTAGCTGCACTACCAATAACAGTCAAAGTTACCAGCTATTTGAAAAAAACTGAAGATATGGATTCATACGAAAAACCTTCGTGGCACGGAGTTATGGGCTGGTCAAGGCCTCAAGATTAATATATTCTATATCGTCCATTTTATTGTTATTTAAAAATCTAGCAATCTTTGGAGCGAACTTTTCCGATCAGGAGTGCTAATAAGACTAGGACCATATAAGAAATAGCGAGTTAGTCTGCCGGTCAATGTGAGATGGTTTTCCGATTGTGCAATAAATGCCCACATTACAAGCTTCAAAAGCCTAAAAGGTTTTTCTTGTATTATTGACTCATCTCTCTTTGGGTTAAAAAAAGACAATTCAAAACATACCCCTTATTTTAACCACTAGAGAAACAAAAACGTAGGTGGGCTAAAAACGCTAACTTACCTAAAGTGATCGGGGAGGTCAAAAAACCGTTAACAACAGTTACGATAATCTTTAGGAAAAGGTTGCCTTTTACCCTGAACATTACTATCGTCTCCCCGACCATAAGATCAAAAGGTTATTGTACCGACTTACGTGCGGCTCTAAGTTTCAAGATCCATATTTTCTACATCGTCCATTTTATGAGTACTGACAAAACCAGAAACATAAGAAATAGCTGATTTACCATACGGGTCTAATGTGAAGGGATTTGCAGATTGCGCAATGAGCTCGCACATCTCCTTCACATTACCAAATCTTGAAGCCCTAAAAAGTTTTTCTTGTATTATTATTTTATTCATCATGATTTATTTCTTACTTGATAAAAATAAAGAGTACTATCAACATACCCCTTATTTTAACCACTAGAGAAACAAAAAGGTAGATTACCTAAAGTGATCGGGGAGGTCGAAAAACCGTTAACAACAGTTACGATAATCTTTAGGAAAAAGTTGCCTTTTACCTTGAACATTACTATCGTCTCCCCGACCATAAAATCGGAGATTGTATCATTTTATGGATGAAAATCCATGTTAACGGAGGTTTCGACACCCCAAAGCATTTCTGCTTAACTACAAGTGTATTAGAATAGTAAGAAGGAGTCAAGCTATACCTTAAATTTAAAATAATATTTATTATTATTGATCCCCAATGCCGTATCACCCTCTTATTTTAACTGCATAGCCAAAACTAATAGGGCTCGCTGACTTTGCCACACAATAGGGTTTAAAACCGCTTTATTTCACTTTAGTACGGCAACACAATTCGTTTTATCATTATCTCTATTATATGTTCACATAGAGGAGCTTGAGTTTTGTAATCTGGTTTTAATCCCGAGTTGAATTTGCTTAAAGTTTGATCGCAAATAAGTTTTTCATGCTCTTTGATTACTGAAGATAAATCATAATCACATTTGAGTTCAAGTTCGACCCGGTCAGCTACATCAAAGGCAGCATCTTTTCTTGCTTGCTGAACGAGTCGGATTATATCCCTTGCTACTCCTTCACGCTCAAGAGACGGGCTAACTTCAAGATCAAGCCAAATCATCCCTTGATTTGAAGATAATGGTTTCGCGCCTTGATTTGCACGGGGCACAAGAATCATAGTATATTCTTCCGGTAGCAACTCTTCTCCACAAATATTTAGTTTATTCTGATTAAATTGCCAATTGCCAGATTTAGCAGCCGCAATAATTTCTTTCATCTTATTGGGTAATCTTTTGCCCAGTGTTGGAAAATTGATCGAAAGCTTTTGATCGGCATTGCCTGCTAAGTCATTACTAAACGAGATTGATTTTACGTTAATTTCATCTTTAATTAAGTCAGCAAAATCATGAAATTTACTACTATTCTCAGTAATAATTTTTATCATTGCAAGGGGTTGTCTTACTCTAATATTTTCAGCGCTTCGAATAAATAATGCAGTACTGCAGATATCAAGAACTTGATCCATTAACACTACCAATTCGTGCTCTATTTCTATCTCGTCTAATTTAGGAAAATCAGTTAGGTGAACACTTTTTTCGCCGGAGTTTAGTCCTAGATAAATATGTTCTGCAACAAGCGGAAGAAGAGATGACATAGCTTTTGTCATTGTGACTATGCAACTATATAATGTATTGTAAGAGTCTAATTTATCTTCATCTTGATCAGATTTCCAAAAGCGAGCTCTACTCCTTCGGATATACCAATTATTTAGCACTTCAAAGAATGAAGAAATTAGCTCATAAGAAGAAGAGCTATCATACGCATCCATATTCTTCTCAATTGCAATAACTGCAATTTTTAATTTTGAAATAATATATCGATCGAGCACATTTTCTGACTTAAAGTTCATTTGCGCCTGTATTTTGTCAATATTTGCATACAAGCAGAAAAAATGATATGCATTCCATATTGGTTTTATAAATAGCCTAAGGCTATCGAAAACCATTTTCCCATCTTTATCGATTAGCAACTCTTGCCCTTTCACAACCGTTGAAGAAAGCATGGTGACCCTTAGCGCATCAGCACCGTATTTTTCAAACAACTCTAAAGGGTCTGCATAATTATTTAGTCGCTTTGACAACTTTTGCCCCGAGGCATCTAAAATAACACCATGACAAATGCAGTTTAGAAAAGGAGGTCGATCAAATAAAGCTGTTGATAACACCATTAAAGTGTAGAACCAGCCCCTTGTTTGCGCTGAATATTCAACTATAAAATCAGCAGGAAAATGGTTTTCAAACCACTCTTTGTTTTCAAAGGGGTAATGTGCTTGTCCATATGGCATTGATCCACTTTCAAACCAACAATCAAAAACATCCCCTACTCTTCGCATCACTGATTTTCCAGTTGGGTCATCTGGGTTAGGTCGAGTCAACTCATCAATAAATGGTTTATGTAAATCATCTAGTTTTACACCAAAATCATTTTCTAATTCTTCAATTGAACCGTACACATCAATTCTTGGATATTTTGGATCATCTGATCGCCACACTGGAATTGGAGTTCCCCAGAAACGATTACGACTTATAGACCAATCGCGCGCATTTTCAAGCCATTTGCCAAATAATCCATCTTTTATATTACCCGGTATCCAGTTGATTTCTTGGTTAAGTTCAACCATACGGTCTTTAAATTCTGTTACTTTAACATACCAAGAAGGTACTGCTTTATAGATTAGAGGGGTATCGGTTCTCCAGCAATGCGGATAATTATGAATATATTGCTCAGTCTTTATCCAGCTACCTTGTTCTTTTAGTTTAATAATAATAGAATCATTTGCTTCAAAAACCTGCATTCCTGCAAAATCACTAACTTCACTAGTAAATTTTCCGGCATTGTCCACAGGACAGACAAGGTCGATTCCTTCTTTCTCGCAAATAATTTGATCATCTTCACCGAATCCAGGCGCCATATGTACTATTCCTGTACCATCACCTTCAACAACAAAATCAGCAGCAAAGATTTTAAAGCTATTGGGATGAGTTTTAAAATACTCAAATAATGGCTGATAGCTTAACCCATGCAAATCTTCGCCTTTAATGGTAACCAATTGAGTATTTTCATTTATGCCCAATTCCTTGGCATAATTTTTAACAGCAAACTCAGCAATAATATTGCATATATTTTCTTTTTCTACGCATACATAATTCATCTCTGGATTAACAGCCAAAGCTAAATTAGAAGGGAGGGTCCATGGCGTGGTCGTCCAGGCTAAAATACGATATTCATCGCAACTATTTATAACTCCTGTGGGTATTTCATTTAACTTAAAACCAACTGTCACTGCTTTATCAGCACGCTCTCTGTACGAATTATCCAACCTGGTTTCGAAGTTTGACAATGGAGTCTCGCATGCCCAAGAATAAGGCATAACTCTCATAGACTCGTATATTAAACCTTTTTTATATAATTCTTTAAATGCCCAAAGCACGGACTCCATGTAGTTTGTATCCATGGTTTTGTAGGAATTCTTAAAGTCTACCCATCTCGCTTGCCGGTTCACGTATTTTTCCCAATTATGGGAATATTTCATTACTGAACTACGACAGAAATCATTAAATTTATCAACGCCATATTCATTAATTGCTATACGTCCTGAAAATCCCAGTTCCTTTTCTGCTCCCATTTCTGCGGGTAGTCCGTGGCAATCCCAACCAAACCTGCGCTCTACTTTTTTCCCCTTAGTTGTTTGATACCTTGCATAAGTATCCTTGACAAAACCTGTGAGTAAATGACCATAGTGAGGCAACCCATTAGCGAATGGCGGGCCGTCGTAAAAAACAAACTCATTATCTGCAGAAGTTGCATTCCTGTTATCAATAGATTGTTGAAAAATGTTATTTTCTTGCCAATATTTAAGGATTTGATTTTCTATTTCTGGAAAGTCTACGTTTGATATTACTTCTGGATAATAATTCTTTTTATTGGTCATATATTTGATATTTATAATTTTGTCTTTTAAGAAAAAAGCCTAAAAATAGGAATATCTTCCATTTTTGGCATCTTGATATTGTTCTTAAAACTAGCAATATTGATAATATTATCAAGTGCATTTTTTATAAAAGCTTTAGTATCTTTATGATCCGCTGAATTATCACCCAAATAAAATGCTCGCGCTGCTCCATAAACACCAAGCAATAGACCTCTTTTTGTATAATAATTATAGTCGCTAGACTTATCGCCAGCATATTTCCAAATTATATCACAACTATGACACGCTGCTTCTGTACCAGCAACAATGTTTGTAGGTATCAGATAATAACCACAGCACCTTAACCCTACTTTTTTTGACATCACACCCAAAATCCTAATTTCCAGAGCTAAAGCAATTTGATCGCGTATCTTCTTTGGTTTATCTAAAACAGATAATTGTTCTAACATTTGTTTATCAAGCCATTTTTCAAAAGCAGCTACTATTTGTTGTAAGCCTGAAGGAAAAATTATATAGTTATATCCAGTATCAAGACCTATATTAGACTCAGCTATACTAATTAAATCCTCCGACCAAGATAAGGTCTCTAGCAACTTTCGTAACTCTTTGAAAAAATCAATCCTTATTGCCTGCTGTTTTTTCTCCACATCGCTCATTTTTCAACCTTTTCACTTGACAGCCTGGTTAACTATATAGATAATGAACTCTTATTACAACTAAATGCCGACCAGGAGGTAATTTCTAGTGGCAGTACATATTAGTGTTCATGGTGGAAACAGCGAAAAAGCAATCAGCGATCTTAAACGTAAGATGCAGAGAGAGCTTGTATTCCGTCAAATGAAGACATCTCGTTTTTATGAAACACCTTCTTCAAAAAGAGTTCGTGAAAAGCAAGAGTCTGATAGACGTATAAGAAAAAACAACCGCAGAAAGAGAATGGAAGGCTAATTCTCAAACAATTGTTTATAGTTTAAGCCAAAAAGGGCTTCAGTGCACATACTGAAGCCTTTTTGTTTTTAAAACCACTGAGCAATAAATGAGCTATAAGGCGCTATACTAGATAATTAAACCACCCTATCATTTGCCAACCTAATTGGTAGCACCCTAGAAGGAGCTGGTTCTTACAATATTACAGAACAGATATGCTCTTGGCTTAATCTTGATGATGTAAATTTATTTGGCGACGCGCCTTCAGAAGAAGTATAGGCTTTTCTATCACTTCAAGCTTGGGATAAGGATCGTAATTTTTATCCCAATAACATATCCTCATAGCAAGAAATGCCTGAAGAATACGCATTTCTCAATAAAAAGTTGCCAATTAGAGCATCAATTTCTTTATAAATTTACTCGTATTGGTATTAATCGGTAGCAATTTTAGTCATCACAATACTCATCATAACTAGTACCGCACCCACAACAACAAACTACATACATTGCATATTCAACTCCTTTAAAACAACCGTCAAGACAATCAAAAAAACTTCCCCAACAACTACCTTGTAATGCTTGCCTGGCATCATCAGGGTTTATTGCGGGTGCTGCCTGGACTGGCGCAACATTGCTGGCTGGATGTTCTCTTGCATTTTTTTCTGCTTTGGTCTCCGGTCTCCACATAAATCTATTCCTCTCTATTTATTGATTTTTCTATTAAATTTACATTAGTAGTCAATACTATCACAATATTTTTGCAACTACAAGTTGATTATTTTAAAGTAGTAATTATCTTAGTTTAACGAAATTTCCTGCATATCCATAGCTATCATTTTGTTTAAAATAAGTAAAGAAAAAACTTATTCCTTCTTATTCGTATAACAAACTTATATAAACTAATTCTTGTTGCGAATATAGTCATCAATCTTACGTACTTTTCTAACCTTTGGTTCTACTTTAGGCGGATGGTACTCTTCCATACCGGCTTTCTTCCTGTGTTCATTAATACCGCCTACGTGCTTATCTATCTCTTCGGCAACCTCAACTTTTCTTTGATCAATTTGTTGCAGCACTTCTTGACTGGAGCTAAATTCCTCTATAGATTTTTTCAGCTTCTCTACTTCAACACGCCCCTCCTCTTTTGCCATTGGGGCAACTTCAGCATAATATTTTTCCAGCAATGAGGGGAGGTTTTCTCGAGTAATTTCTTCCTTTTCGCCATAACTATCTTTAACAGTATCATAGGCCGAGCTAATGTTATTAGCAGCTACATCAAACGTTGTTTGATAATCACTCTCTCGACTTATAAACTCATCACTTGCATGGATTTGCTTCTCCACTTCATAGGCTTTATCGACCATATGCCTCATCTCTGAATCTTTTGCATATTCAGTCATATAGGTTTTCCCCATCAACACCGGATCTGTACCTTCCGTTAAAGCATCATGAACTTTTGAATTCAAATCACGTCTTTCCAGACTCTTATATAGCTCTAGATTACTGTTACCTTCACGAGTAGCTTGGGCTAGGAACTCTGGCGAGATAACACTTCTGCCTTCTGCTCTGCTATAATCATCAATAGTCCTAGTAATCCCAGATCTAGTAATCTCAGCCCTTTGATTGTCAAGTTGCTCAGCATATGTCTGTTTCGTAAAGTTTTTAGCAGCTGGGTCTGTATTAATTTCATGATATGCACCCCCTCCAAACGTACGACTTATAGTATCAAT
The DNA here is from genome assembly GCA_945907105.1 of Rickettsia typhi. Taxonomy (GTDB): domain Bacteria; phylum Pseudomonadota; class Alphaproteobacteria; order Rickettsiales; family Rickettsiaceae; genus Megaera_A. The sequence goes on from CAMDSB010000004.1 coordinate 20,458, forward strand.
TTTTCCTCCAGATAATCCTTTATATAACCCGCTTTTAACGCCCTCAACCTCAGAGACTAACTCTTGCCCAAATTGTCTTTGTTTAGCCTGTTTTAACTGCTTTCTTTGATCAGAAGAATGTTGTATTTCCTCTAAAGATCGAATGGTACTGCTATGCTTACCCACTAATCCAATCCCTCTATTTGACATTGCTGCATAAGCATCAACATATGCTTCTTGGAATTTTTTCGCCTGAGAATAATTTTTTGCAAGTTCTCTAAGCTTTGTATCTTTAAGTACCTTATCAACTTCCCCTTGGTCTTTAGCAGATAATTTACTGTATTCTGCTCCAAATTTAGCTTTAGCAAGCTCACCTTTTAGATCAGCAAAATTCTTCTTTGATAGTTTTTTGGCTGCATCTTTTGCAATCTTCTCACGTTTTGATTGCGGCAAGGATGGGTCGACATTTTTAAGCAGCTCTTCTTTTAGCTTTGCTCTATAGGCTTCTTTCGCGCCGGGCTTAATACTGCTTTGCTCTAGACCTGTATTTTTTCTGACTTCATCAAGAACGGCTGGATTAGCGCTAGACTTTAAGGCTTCTCTCTTCAAAGAACTTACACGCATTTTATCAACAAGAGCAGACGGGGTATATTGATTTGCTGCAGCCTTAATATTCTCCCATTTTTCTCTCCCTATTGTTCTGTCTATTGCGCCAGAAGCGGCTCGCCCTGGCATCGACGCCAGATAAGCATTGGATTTGTCAAATGTTTGGGCTCTAACTGCATCACCAACATTACTTAGGTTAGTAAAGTTTCCAGATGTACCTGTAATGAATCTTGCAACTGATACAGTCAATCCATTAAACTTATGCAGCAAATAAATCGCAACAAATATCAGTAGTAAGCCATCGAGTTGAACAAAATTTCCATTCCAGAACTGATTTAATCGTCTTGAATCTTTAACTGGATCCAAGAAAGGAAGATCTACATACCTCTCCCCTATACAAGCATAAGCCTCACAGAAGTTTGTATTTGACGTACTACCTACAACATCACTATCCGCAAAATGGTCTAATGGTATAGGAATAGGCCTAGTAACTTTTGAAAACTGCTCAGCTTTCATTGGTTGCGGGAACCACCAATAAAATAACGAACTACCTAAACTAAAACCAAGCGCCTCCTCTGTTTCTTCTCCAAAGAGAGGCGTACTGCCTGCACTCGTCATTTTAGGAAAATCATGCTTACATACTCTGAATCCTAATGCGCCATATATTTCTTGACGCAAGATCATGGAGATAAAAATCAATCCTGTAAATAATATAATTGGTTGAACCGCATATGATATTAATTGTTTTAGCCAGTTCTCAAATAATGACCTGGTTATCCCAAATAACATAAAACAAATAAAGATTGGTCCCATAGTTATTATCATCCCAATAGCTATAAGTGCCGTAAGGTAAATCACTGCAGCCTGGAAGAAAATCATCAATATAAAGTACAATGCTATGAAAAATAGTATGATATATATGAAGCCCATCCAATCTACAAATAACAAAGCAAGTAGCTTTGAAATTGTTTGTGGGGCTATCATTAGCGCTAATATACCAGGTGATCCTGGACCCGTGGCTCCAGCTTCAACAATTATTTGTAAAATCTGCTCTACACCACCTATAAAATAGGCAAAAAGATAATCATTAAAAAATGTCCAGCTATATTCAGCACTTAAAAGGGCTGAAACTATCGCTATTTTTCCTACTCTTACTATTAGCTCAGTATGTGTAACCTCTAAATTACCTGCTAGGTATGAAAGAGCGGTGAACATTATGTATAAAGTAAGCATGGCTGAAACCGCAGATCTATAGCCAGGGTTTTGCACGATGCCCATATAAATGCCTCTTATTAGTCCATAATTACCATCAGCACCAAATAAGAAATCTTTCACTAGTTTTGTTACATAGGAAATTGGGTCTGGGTTTGTTCGAGTAACCCCAGACTTTACTACTACTCTATATTGCCCATTATTATCATCATAAAATTTATCAAGTATTTTGAAGTATAGCTTAGTATCTGCGTATTCTTGCTTTACGGCATCTGATTCAAACTGGTAAACTCTTCCTCCGGCTTCACGAGTATTACCATTTTTATCCACCTCATACATAGAATAACCATCTGGTTTTTCTCCTACGTGAAAGCTAATTCCTCTTGGATCTCTTTGCGAATCCAAAGATTGATTTGGGTCGCCGCCTTTCTCGCCAATTAGGGCGTATAGACCAATACCTTTTCTAAATAAGCAAGGTGCATTTATTAATTTAGCGTTAGCACTATTAGTACACATACGACCATCTATGTATTGACAATCACGCAAACGTTCACAAAACTTTGATAACTTATGTTCGTGTTTACTTGTCCCATACCATGCACACCAAGCAGATAGCTCAAATGAGGTGTTATAATCTAAGCCATATTCCCAACCTTTTACAGCTATAGCTAAAGGTCTTCCATTGATTCGATAGCTAGAGTCCACCCAGGGGGCAACCTGATTTTCTCCAACTTGACCATCCAGGGCTTCTTTTGAATATCTCGATGATATACTGAATGTTGCATGACCAAAATCATCTGCTTCAATGCATCGCTCACCAGTACATCCAGTCAGAAATAGCATTGTAAATATAGTAATGATCCAATTTTTATTCATTACCTATTCACCTCCATGTAATTTTGTACTTGTTTTCCGTTCAACTATATCTGGAGCCTTGGATACTTCGCTTTCTGATTGAGATGAATCTATATTATCTACTTTACTCACCACAGGATCTTTAGGGCTAGATTCTATGGTCGCTCCTTCTTTTGGTTTTTCTACCTGGGACTCATCAATACTATCCCTTCTTTCAACTGAATTTTGAGGGCTAGATTCTATGGTCGCTCCTTCTTTTGGTCTTTCTACCTGTGACTTATCAATACTATCCCTTCTTTCAACTGAATCTTGAGGGTTAGATTCTATGGTCGCTCCTTCTTTGGGTCTTTCTACCTGTGACTCATCAATACTATCCCTTCTTTCAACTGAATCTGATTGTTGCGGCATTGACTCCGGCTTATCAAGCTGTGGACCAGAATCCATTACATGCTGTTTTAAAGCCTCGCCAGGAGTTAGAGTTCTCTCCGAAACTTGTTCAGATTGAGGCACGCTGCTACCCAAGGAAATATTCTTTGACCCTTCGCTTAAAGTAGCAGAATTATCACTCATTCCAAGACCACTAGAACCCATTGTTAAACTAGACCTTTGTCTTTCTTCCCTACTTAGATTTGCTGATTCCAATTTATTATCACTTTTTCCTGAATCTCTGGAACCCATTGTTACGGCAGATTGGCTTCTTCCCCTACTTGGGCTTGCTGACTCCCATTTACTGTCACTTTTTCCGGAATCTCTGGAACCCATTGTTATGGCAGATTGGCTTCTTCCCCTACTTGGGCTTGCTGATATCCAAGGTTTTTTGCTAACAGTCGTGCTCGCGCTATCACTAGAAACCTTTGGTGCTTCATCAGTTGGTATTTCTTTTGGATCTTCTTTGGTGCGAGCAAAATTATCATAGTTCACATCACCCCCTGACTTGCCACCTCTATGTGAAATTTTTTGATCAATTGCCTTCTCTTTAACAAATTTACCTATTTTGGACGGTATGCTCGTAATAGGACTTGCAAGTTTGTTTATATCCCCAGTAATGTCTTTAATCGGATTCAGTCCTTGTTGTAATTTTCCATCCTGGCGAGCAGCTATTACATTTGTTAAATATTGCACTACTAAAGTGGTATAACTTACAAGACCAGCCGCTAGTTTGGATAAAGCATAGAATAACAAAGAAGATGTTGCTAGCACCGAAAGTGTCCCCCCTTTAGAGAAAAAGTCAGTAACATTGCCAATTGTCTCAACTTGTGGAACATAAAAAGGTATTCCAGGCAAAAACGGTAAAGTAAAAGAAAAGCTAAGTGGTATACCCATATTATTAAGATCAAGACCAATTTTTATTGGTATCAAAATACCCCAACATGCTCTTACGACTGTTTTAGCTATGTGATCACCCATAATTTGGTCTATCAACAAAAAGAAAATTAGCAATATTGTTGGCTGGATCATATAGCTAAACATCACTGATAGCCAATTATCAAACATACTTTTTGTGCGCTCAAACAATATGAGTACTATAAAAAATGGAGCTAATGAAACCATTACTGCAAGACCCAAAAACGCCAGGCAATAACTAACTATCACTTCCAAAATAGCTCTAAAATAAATTAATATTGCATATATTGTTATTATGGCAAAGAATGTCATCCCAGTGTGAATCTGTAGTAGTTGAATGAACAACAATCCCCAAGTCCTACCATTGGTGTATTTATCAAATATCGGATCAATAAACCCAAATACATTACCAGCCTGGCTTGTAACCCCAACCACAGCGGTCATCAATGAGTCTGATCCATCTATAAAAACATTGAATAAATTCTGACTAAAAAATGTCCAGCTTGTTTCACTAAACAAAGCCAAGACTACACCAATTTTAAGAACCCTTGTAACAATATCTGTAACAGTTATTTGCGTGGCGCCAGCTAAGAATACCAATCCATATATTATGATATATAATACCAACATAGTTCGGGCAATTCCTTGGAACGTCGCATTAGTGATCAATTTGTGATAAATGATCATGGAAAGTTCATTAAATTTTTCTCGCAAAGGTTTTACCAATTTACCATAGACAAGATCAGAAAACCAAGTGCTCCCAGTATAGTTAGCGACTTTAACTTGTACTATTCCTGTTAAATTATCATTCGGACGAACGACGCGTACCCACAAAAAGCCACTAGATCCAGCATTCCCTCTAAACGTTCTTTCTGCAGAAGTACCAGAAGTAGAGTCACTCGGCACACCATTTTCGAGAACCAAATACTCTACCTTTATAGCGTCCAAATCCGCTTTACTTACGGTAGCTAAAGCATTGCCTACTTCAATATCCATTAAGTATCTTCCAAAATGAAGGAAATTCATAAATTGGTTAGGCTTTACAGTATTTAAATTACTTAGAAATTCTGTATACCCCAGAATAGCCGACCAATCTTGCATAAACTGACTATAACCTTGGACCATACCGTTAATTAACCAACTAGTATTAAAATCAAGATCTCCCTCTATATCAGATTTGTAGTAGAAAAAATCCTTGCCAGTAAATGATGAGTTAACAAATTTTTCAGTAACTTCTTTTATAGTCGTACCTCCAATTGCAAATTTCATCCCTCTGCCCTTATCATAGTAACAAAGAGGGTTATTATCTTTTCCATTAGATGATTCAGCACAACTTACGATATTTGTCTTATTAATATCAAATGCAATGTTATTAATACGTCCTTGCATAATTTTTGTGTTAGTTCCAAGATCCCAATATAATCCCGGTGTAGCACAATTCTCTGCATACTCTGCTACCCTTGTTGTCGTGATTCCATCAGTACAAAATTGCTGAGCATTGCTGTATATTATTCTGTTATCTGGAATAGGACTTTGGGTATAAGCAACAACTAAACTATCTAGTGACCCCAGTTCTGCATTCATTTCTGATTTACTGCCAAAATACGAACCAGTCGAATCTAAAGTAATATTAATTACATCATCTTTTTTAACAGGAATTTTTAGACGCCCCCTAAACTTAAAATAATCTACATAATCATTTACCCTATCTTGAAAAGTCATTTCTGGTATGGGTTGGTAACGTAGTAATACACCATCTTTATAATGGTGAAAGTCGGAAATATATTTGTCCTGATTATAGTCGTATTTTTGAATAAATACCTGAGGTTCCTCAAACCTAGGATCCACTCTATATAATACCTTATATTTTGAAGGTCTTGGCAAAACTCCTTTTGTCGACCACTCTATCTGCAGTAACTTACCTTCACTAACATTCGCCCCAACTGGTATCCATTTACCACTACCATCTAAATCCAAAGAGGCAGACGATTGATGAATACCAGAAAACTGAGGGACTTCTAAACATGAAGGAATAATTGATGTAATAGTATCAAATGTAGAATTCATCCAGCCAAATCGAGTATCATCTTCGGTAGCGGATGCATTACTATGCACACTCCAAACAATTAATACTAAAATCAGTCGAACAAGTTTCATATCATTATATTATTTACTTAATCATTATCTAGATCTTCATTTTCACTGTTACCACTTGCCTTCGTTTCAATACCAGACCTTTGTACCCCATCATTCTTAGTACCTTCTGACAGAGAGTCACTTTTATTTAACTGATTAGACATTGACTCAAATTTTGCCACCATTTTCTTAACAATCCCAACCGGTATTTCTGGTTTTATATTTGAAGTTTTTGCCCCTTCTGACATAATCATTCCCTTGCCTCCAGAACTTTCCTCGACACTGATGTTCCCTCCACCTTCAGAGTTTGCACCAAATTTTAACCCCCCTCTTGTCTTTGAATCACTAGAAGAAGGATTGTCACTACCCCCTTTCCCTCCAATTTGTATTCCAGATGGTTTAGTTTGTGTGCTAGGGGTAGTTTTCTTCCAGGCCGTTCTCTCTGACTTACCAGAACTTGCAGGACTTGAACTCTGTGATGTAGTTGGATCAGGGGTCGAATCAGATTTTGCGCCTGTTTTAGGGGCATCACTCTTACTCCCCTCGCCTTTTTCCACATCATGTCTATTCCCGGATTCCAAAGGAGCTTTTTTATCTCCTTTTCTCATACTTTCAAGCCTTGCTCCGGCTTGCTTTTTCATTTCTGCTCTTGACTCTGCATCTAGTCCAACTTTTTTCAGCATAGAATTTTCTGCCGCACCAGACATTGCTTGACCCATTCCAGTTGCAGATGGCCCACCTACGCCTCCAGCTATACGACCAACTATGCTAGCGGAAAAATCAATATATCCCCATAAACAATAGGCAATCATCAGTAATACAACCATATTCTGCATACTTAGTCCCATTTGGCTACTTCTATGGTCAAACCCCCAAGGAGCAAACCAGTTAAAACAAAATAACTCAACATCTAGGAATGCTGGAGAAATCCCAGGAATACTAGGGAATGGAATTTTGATAGGAATAGCACATTTCCAGCACACACTATAACCAATGACATAGTCTAGATAGATGGTAAATAGCTGAGTTAAAATTATAATACCTGCAAGCATAATTACAGGTTCAAGCATATATCTGAATGTAAATTTAACCCAGTTATCAAAAAGATGCCTTGTCTTCTCGAATAATATGAATGTTAAGAATAGAGGAGAGATTCCAATTAATACTGCTATAGCCATATAAGCCATTAAGTAAATCGCAATCGCTCTAAATAGCACTATAATAATTATCCCAATACATACGATCATCAGGATAAAGTATAATACACCATTTAACCCCATTGATGGAAGAGCCATAATCTGAGCCGCAAAAGTGGAGCTTAAGAATATTTTTGTCATTACCTCATTCATAAACATCATGGGGTTAGAAATACTTGTACTTCCACTAAACAAACTATATCCAGACATATTTGCAATAATTGTATCAGAAAACTCTGTGGTAAAATCAAAGACATAAGTATTAAAAAATTCAAACGTAGAATCATTCATCAATCCAGATACAAAGGCTATTTTTATTACCCTGATTACCAAGTCTGTTTGACTAATTTTTACCATTCCAAGCAAGAACATCATGCCATATGTCATTATGTATAGAATGAGTATAGCTTTAATATAAGTAAAGAAATTCGTACAATTTCCTGCTCCACCAATACCCTTATAACAAGTCATGTTCTTAAAGATAGTTACGGCTGCACCCTTAATTGTTCCTTTAAATCCTTCAAAAAATGGCCCGAGCACATCTCTATAGAAACCGCCTCTTTCAACTTCTGTAAAAAACTGAACTTGATACTGACCAAAGCTATCTTTATAATCATTAGGATCGTTCTTGATCTTCATCCATAAATAGCCTTCATTATTCCCTGGCGCAGTAATACTACCAGAACCATTGGCATCAAGCAGAAGATTCCCTGTGCTCAAACCAGTCATATCGTTATTCGGATTCTTGCCGTAACTTGCAATTATATATTGCACCGCGCCACGCCCTTCTAGAGTATCATTATATACATTTCCATTTGTTCGACGACATTTTGTCTGTTTTACACTTAGTACATAACCTCCAGTGTTATCAGAAAAGACGCCATCATTGTCATGGAATCTATACTGCAGATATCCCACATCGCTACCAGTATAGATAGTGTTCATGATAATTTGTTGACTATCTGAACCGTTCAATAAGGATCCTGCACTAGCGTTATCCGCATTGCTTGCATCACTTATTGCTTGTTGGGTGTCTGAATTATTCAAATATGATTGATCATTACCTATTGCCGCAAATGAATAACCACTTCCTCTACTTTGCTTGTTAGATGGATTTAGATTCGAATCAACCCTATATAAAAGTCCAGCAGCATTATCCGCAGAAAACCAGAAATATTTCTCGTTTTGATATGCGCCATTCACATAAGCACGTTCCGTTGCGCAATCTCTGTTGAAATTAGTAAATAATGCATTAATATTATCAGACCAAGGTGATGTATATTTTCCATCATCTCTGTATGGTTCTGGCGCTACGCCATTCACATTTCTATAACACGAACACCAATCGCACTCCCAATCTCCAGAAGCGCCATTACAAGTATCCCTATCATTAGGCCAATAACTCAAATGCAAGCCTCTAGTGTAACAATCACAACCACATTCATAACACTGCGCAACATATTCACATGTATCAACGTATGTTGACGAAGCATTCCAAAGAGAATATCGCCCGCAAATAGGATTATACTCTCTTTTGCCCTCACGGCAATCAGCACTAACATTTCCTTTTTGAATCGAACTATAAACACTGGAACTTGCGGATGAAGTTTTCTTATCTCTCTGAAGACTGACAATTACCTTGTCGTTCTTAAAGATCTGAGTTAAATTTCTCCATTCATTCGTTTGTGCATTAAAAATTAATGTGGCAGGGGCGGTAACTCCATCTTCAACTCTTGGAATTTCAATTACTCCACCACTAATATCTAAGTTTGAGTCTCTTTGTAAATTGTACCTAGGAACATAAGCTTTGCAGAGGCTTATATCTCCTTTTAATGTAAATGTAACCCTCTGGCCAGAATTAACTCTTAAATTTGTATTTAACCACTTACCATAAGTACTTGGATCGAGACTAGTCGCGGCACCGCTTGTTTCAGAGCTAAGCGCCGTATAATTAGCATTAGCTTTTAGTACAACTGTATTAGTCAACTTATCAGAACTTGATACAGAACCGTCGCCAGCAAAATTATATCTATATAAACAACCATCGGTTAAGTCCATGCCACCCATTATTGCAATAATCCATAAAACGATACAGAGTAATATTGCCACTAATGTTAGAATCCCTATCATAACCAATTTACTTTTATCCATCAACCGCCTCCCCCGCCGCCGCCGCCAGTTGAGACTGAATCACTCGCTCCGCCGCCGTCAGTTGAAGTTGAATCACTCGCTCCATCGCCTCCACCCATTGACCTATTGTCTGAAGCCACTCCTTCTCTTTTTGTATTAGATGATGTATCTTTCGTAGCGTCCTTTACCGCTCCCTTCTTATCTCCAGTTTTAGCTTTTATGATAGCTGACGCAATATTTTTAGCCTTATCTATTATTGCATTTGGGTTTACCGTTACTGCAGCCATGTTCACACCGCTTACCAAATCAGAGGCAAATTCGTTTACCGACTGTATGAAGTAATAAAATACAATGACAAACATAATCACGTATAGCAAACTAAGAGCTATATTTAAGTAATCATTAATTTTTGGAATCTCAAAAAGTATTAAGATTTTCTTTTCCCAGCCATGTCCAAGAGAGTATTTTATTAACTTATACCCCATGCTTGCTTCACATTTTTCTGCTTCAACAGCAGGTAACCTTAATTCAAAAGTACTAAAATTATATTCTCCTGATGAATAGTCATGACGTTTATATTCACAATTTCCATAAATTGCGGAATCATAAACTGTAAGCAATAACGCAATAAACCCCCCAATAACAGCAGGTTGCAATGTACATGAAATAACAAGTTTTAACCACGAGTCAAAATAACCCTTTGTTCGTTCAAACAATACCATCGGAATAAAGATTGGAGAGATATATGCAAGCGCATACAATGTAACCATACAAACTAAATATGCCGTCAAAAAATATAATAATACCGACATAAATACGATAGCAAAAACCAGTCCCATCATCACTATAATGATATTACCAGCCATAAAAAAACCAAACATAACCGTAAAAAATGTTAATGAGCCAATTTCTCCCAGCGCCTCTATACCATTATCCCCAGGATCTCCCCAATTAATTGCAGATCCAGCGTTACCAATATTATTTCCAGTTTCAACCAATGATCCAATCATTGTTCCCATATTATAAAACAGCTGCATTCCCAAGTAATACCCAATGCGACAATCAATAGCGTCCCATATTTTGTAAAACTCATATCCAGTTTCATATTTTGTTCTGTCAAAATTGCATAAACCTTGTGCTCCCCCAGCTAAAAAGACATACTCCGTAAAATTAGAGGTTAATTCTACCAATATTGGTAATGCAAATTCCGTCATACCATTATGTTGTACCTCTCTACCATACTCTATGGTCTTAGCCCCAAGTCCGACTGCAAAATAACTTACTAGGAGGAATTTCATTAAGAATAGTGCGATTTTATTGAGATGCACATATTCGCCATTCATTACTATTTGAAAACCGTAAACCATAACATAAAGAATCAGCGCTCCCCTTACGGCCATTTTCATAGCATTCTGAAATTCTGGAAACGGTCTCAGCATTGTAAAAGTAATATCATCTTCAAAAGCTGGACATTCATTACCGACGTAAAAAACTTTATTTAAAGTATCTCTCAAACAATGAATAGTAAGGCCAGAAAAGCTCAAAAGGGATTGGCTTTTACTCCGCCCGTCATAACAAGACTTGCCGAGAGTTCTACAAATCTCTTCAACTTGTGCACCAACAACGCCAGTAGGCTCTTTGTCTCTACACATAACTGGCATCATTCCTCTTGACGTCGGCATAATCAAACATACTTCATTTTCAACTACAGCAACAGTCAACTGAACGTTAGCTAGAGACGGTTTCCCTATAATGTCAGTATTAGTAGTTAAACTACCGAGAACAGCAGTATCTCCTATATTCATAGTTACGGGTGTACATACCGGGCTTGCAACTTGGTTTTTTATACAGAATTTAAGTTGATTACCAGCTGCAATACAAGCATCATCAACATGAGTTTTCATATCTATATTCTTCTGAATAAACCCATAAGCAGTATCGTTTATTAAATAATTTGTTGTGTCCAGATTGGGTAATGCAGAACAGCTTTCACCAAAAGTATTTGCATATGCATTGCTAGTGACCACTAGCATCATAATGCTCATAAATATTATTTTTATAAAGCGAAATATTACTTTCATCCCCCCCCCTCATCTGATCCAGAAGACTTCGCCTGGGGAACTGGCATTTTTCCTTTTGAACCACCATCAGACTCTTCACCTTTTACAGATGTAGAAGAAGCTTTGGATGCATCAAATCCACTACCTAGACTGGATTTCAAACTACTTGCAGCACTGCCTCCCATACCTTGTATTTTTTGGCCAATCTTAGCTGCCATTTGTTCTTTTCCGCCCCCTCCTCCACGGGTTGACGTATTATCGCTTGCTCCATCTCCACGGGTTGACGTATTATCGCTTGCTCCACCTCTACCAGTGGCCTTATTATCGCTTGCTTTACCTCCTGCTGCTGCTTTATCACCCCCTTTAGCTCCTCCAGCTGCAGAAGCTGCTGCCATCCCAGCTTTATAAAGTGTTTGAGGCTTTATCGCCATGTTGCCAATGGAAACGCCTTCTGTCATATCTGCAGCGAATTCTGCTAAACTTTCACTAAAATGATACATTAAATAAAGAGTAAAACACGCTGTAAGCAAAGCGAGTACAAGTTTTTTTATCTTCTCATATAGAACCTCAACCATTTTAAAGAACATCCCAGGAGACGCGTCAATAGCATCCAAGAAATCAAACCTTTTTTTATCCTCTTTACCAGAAGCGTCTTCTATCCAAGGCATCACTGCGTTGTCTACAAGGGATTGCCCAGTATCAAATAAAAATTGGAATGGGTTATTAAGAATAAATCCTAAACTATTCTTACATCCATCAATCTCATCTTGATCAGCGTAGCTTTGGCTCCATTTCTGATCAACATAGAAATAACGAGCACTTCTACCATCTAAACCAGGTATACTCGAAGAACCTAGAGGGCCAATTTGTATACTAGTCTTAGGTCCAGAGTATGAGAAATCGGTATAAGAGTACTTGCATGTTCCATAAAAGCCAAAATCATAAACTGAAAGCATTGTAGTCATAAATACTACTGCAACCATTGGTTGCAACATAAAGGAAATTAGCAATTTAAGCCATGCTTCAAAATATCCTTTTGTATAGTCAAATAAGTATAGGGGTACGAAAAGAGGAGCCAACACTCCAAGAATAACAATGGAAATCATGCATACAACGTTTGCATTAACTACAAACGCTCCAACTGAAATAACTAATAATGGATACATTAGCGCCAAAGACACGAGCTGCATGTATCCAGAAATAATAGCCGGAATTAACAAATAAATATATGGAGGTATTGGAAAACTAAGTATATCAAGCTTTGAAAAATCGTGATTTCTGCTCGCGTTTTCTACCATCAATGTCTGAACTGCATCTAAACCTAGATAGTGGCTAATTTTACAATCTAAAGAATCCCAAAGCTGCAAGTGACGCAAATTACTAGGATATTCTACGTTTGTAAATTTACATAACTCTGAGGGGCTAGCATTAATAATCCAACTAGCAAGCTGTGTCATTCCATCTAGCATAAAGGGAAATGCCCATTGAATCATGCCGTCCATTCTATCTAAGTCATTTCCACTTCCTGGATTTATATTTATTCCCACGGAAAAATAAACGACAAAAAGAAATTTTATAACAAAATTAACCAACTCAGATTTGGGAGGCACATCCCCTGCTAAAACTATTTTGAATCCGAAGAAGATGACATAAATCGTCAGCAACGCACTCACGGTTAAATGCATTTTCTTTTGAAATTGAAATAATGAGCTGGTTGTTCTAGAGTTACTTCCTAAGACAAGCTTTACATCATCAAAGCTACAAACTGCTGTACTAATCATTAATTTTGCAATCATCTCTTTAACGCACTCAATAAGCGGGCCAGTCATAACAATTGCTGCTTTTGAATTGCTGTAGGCTCTTTGATAGCACCCTCCCATGTTACCGCACGTTGTTAGAGAGGTAAGCTTCGCTAGATCACTCCTTCCTTCTGGACTAATATCGAGAAAATCAGCATAAATAGATACGGGAAAAGGTTCTTTTATATATTTGCAACCGATGGGAATCCACCCCCCAAAACCGGCTGTAGCTACACACATTTTGTCTTTTTCTTTAATTACTTTCCATGGAAACACTGGAATTATACCAACATCCACCATCATACCTTGATCACCTTCGCGTGTATCGCGATGCATCTCGTGATAAGATTCTTTAGGAAGATCCCATGCCTCAAGTATATCATCCCACGGATCTTTTCCAGTAAACATCGCCTTTGCTATTGCTACGGCTGTGTTTGCTATAGCTCCCACTCTAGCCACAGCCAATTTAATGTTATTACACATTCCAAAGCTAAGTTTTTGATCATTAAAATCAATTCTATTGCCTCTATCACAGGCTCCAGGAAAAAGCTCTTTATCATTTATTGTTACACGTAAAAAAGTATTAGCATATAAACCTGGTGATACAATATTGGCTACAAGGAAAGTAAAAAATGAAGCCGGAATACATGTATGAGTAAATTCAGAACGTAATAAGTTTCCAATACCTTGAGTTTCACAAGTTAAGCCGGTCAACGTATCCAAAATAGTATCAAGTACGTCTTTCGCCTTAGCAGGCCGAGCCGTTCCCACATTAATAAAAACAAAAATAGTAAAGAAAACGATAAATTTAGAGCAAACCTTTGGTAAAAAAACACGATAGTCAGCTATTAGCATCAGATGCTTTAATTTATCCAATAGTGTATTTTGATAAATTCTACTCATCAACCTAATGATTTTACTTCTTCATAAAAAACTGGTAACCATTTTTTGGGATCGCTTCCGTGCTTTTCAATAATTTTATCAAGTAATACAACTGTTTCTGCTCTTCCCGAAAGCACATTAACAATATTACTCATACCCGCGAGATTTACTTTTGCTATAACTGCATTCACTCCTTGTTTTATCAAGAAATATCTTGAAGCAGGATCAGTGGTTTTTATCAACGTATACTCTCGTTGAGATAGCATAAATGCTGTTCTATAAACATCTGTAGCTTTAAGGTTTGGAAGAAAAATCTGAGTCGCAGTTTGCTGAATTAGAGTATCGCTAATCTGGCTCTTAGTTGCATCCTCGACACTCTGCGTTGCAAAAATTACGAAAGTATTCAGTTTACGCAAAACTTTCAACCAATCCTTAATTTTGGGAGCAAATACTGGGTTGTCTATCAAAGCCCACGCCTCATCCAATACAATCATTGTTCGTGAACCATCTAAAGAAATATTTATCCTATGAAAAATATATAAAAGCACGGGCGCAAGAGATAACGGATCTTTTAATAGCTCAGCCATCTCAAAACCGAAAACCCTTGATATTCCAAGGTCAATTGAGTCTGTTTCATTATCAAATATTCTTGCATGAGAACCTTTACCGTGCCACATTTCCATTCTACTAGCCAATGAACCAGGTACTGCCATTCCAAGAAATGGCGCTATATTATCAAGTTTTCGGTCTCTTCTATCCAAACGATAATTACCATCAATTGCTTGTGTAAGAACTTTTATATCTTCAGCATTTAGGGATTCGCCATGTGATGTTACAAGGGCTTTTAACCAATCAAGCAGGAATGACCTATTTTCTCCCGTATCAGGTAATTGCAGAGGATTAAATCCGCAGTTTTCTCCTGGATCAATGATAGTATAAACGCCGTCTAGAGCCCGAATAAAAATTTCTGCGCCCCGGTCTTTATCAAAAAAGAATGTTCTTGGCCTAAATTTCTGCGCTTGAGCACACAGAAAGTTCATAAGAACAGTTTTACCAGCTCCAGTGGGACCAATAATTAAACTGTGGCCTACGTCACGCACATGAAAATTAAAGTAAAAAGGTGTACCTGATGTAGTATCCAGTACAGTTACATATTCTCCCCAATGGTTACCATACATACGCCCAGGTGGGTAATTATGCATAGACGCAAACCCGGCTAAGTTCAGCGTGTTAATTGTTGATTTTCTTATAATATAACTTAGATTACCAGGCAATTGGCCCCAATAGCTTGGTTCCATATTAACTCGCTCACGCACAGGCTGCATACCGCAATTTGATAACTCTACAGCCGCCATAGACAAAGTATTTTCAAGCGCTTTCAGATCTCTATCTATACATAGTAGTGAGATATGGTGTTCACCAAAACCAATATCACCACTCATTGCCATATCTAGAGCTTGAGAGATCTCAGCAATTTGAGATACTGCCTTATCTTCAGCTTGAATCATTCGATTCTGTTGCAGCTGCATTTTATTAATAGCAATTGTCCTATTAGAAAATCTAAAGCTCTGAGTCATGATAAACTCAAACGGCATTTGCAAAAATCCATCAAATACTCCAGCCGAAGTACTTGGACCATACTCGAGTATACTAACTATGCCAGCAAATTTTTTACCCTTAGGCCCTCTTGACTCAATTGAACGAGAACCAAAAAACAATCTATTTGTTGGCAAATAGTCATCTAAAGAATTTCTTGGAACCATCATCGGACTAGAATCACCACAATTTATAATAGTGCCTAGAAATTCACTAATCTCACAAAAAATACCGTCTCTAGTTTTTTTTACTCCAAGCAGCTCTGTATCATAATCACGAAGGGTGTTGACTACCCTAGTGGTCATTTCTTGCATACTTTCATGCATCTCGCGCATGTCATTTTCCCATGCTCCTTTGTTAGATTTTTGACGAATTTTGGTAAATAGATATTCAATAACCGCTGCGCCTTGTTTATCTGGCTCATATAAGATGCTAACATAAAGCTCGTTGAAGTATGAATCAGATGAAGAGTTTTTTGCCTGCCACTCTCCTTCTAAATAACTAATAAAATCTTTAGACGTTTTAACAGTGGGATCAATGCTATATTCACTATTTCTTTGCATCACGGCTTTGCGACGGCGAATTGTATGAAAATACAAAGTAACATTACCCGAAGCCATATTCTTAAGCAGAGAATTTCTAATATTTTTGCGGATATCTAAATCGCTATCATCTGCTGTCTCAAATGAAAAGCCACCTACTTTTATCACCTGTAACAAGCCATTGTTTTTAGTCAAGATAGTATTTTTATCCCAATGACCTTTGTAAGGAATGAAATGAGATACGGGTTTTTCTCTTTTCGCGTATTGTTCCTTAGCCGCCGCAGTTTTCTTTAATTTAAACATAAATCTTATTCTCTAAATACTATAGGAGTTAGCTCCATAATATGACTTATTTGGGCACTGATTACATTTTCCAGCATAGTTAAGATACAATTCCATAAACCTAGGCTCTTTAAAACATAGCAAGTAACCTATCATATGGACTGCAAGGGCAATAAAAATTATGTAAACGCTTGATTTTTGAATAAATATAGTAACTGAAACCATCATATTAAGCATGGCATATTGGATACTAACTCCAAAAATCATTGATGGCCTTGTCAAACCGACGAATAAAGGATCTGTAGCAAGTTGTCCTGACATATTTTGCTCCTTAAAAACAATATTTATATAATCTGTACATGCATAGTCTAATTGAATTTGGCTAGGCAAATCAAACCTATAATATTAAAGAAGGAAATAATTTCTTAATAAGGGGTAATGTAGCACCATCTTGCTACAAGAAAATCAATTTGAGTTGAACTATATAGGGCATTTAGTCACGTTTTATCTGGATTTATTTTTCCATAAAAACTTATGATAACCTAAGTGTTTTTGTAAAAAATGTATAAGAAGTTCCAGTACCACTATGGCGTATAAACATAAAATAAAATGACCCAGCTCTCTATAGCTATAAGCTCCTTAAAAAAAATCCCGTTGAGTCTTTGTCATAAGGCCACAGCCCAACCACTCAAAAGTAACCTAATTTCTTTATAAACCTTTTGTACTTTTATAACTTATTTTTTTTGAAAGTTATAAAAGGCTCATCTACATATATTTAATTATAGTTAATATAAATTAATTATATTATTGACATGGTTCTTAAGTTAATATATTATTTATTAACGTTCATTAATAAATAGGTATACAGCTATGCGATTAAAAATAACAGAATTACCAGGTGCGTTTGAAGAATTAAATGCTTTATTGTTAAGTAACTCAAAAATATCTGTTGATAACAAGCAGGTACAAAGTAGTATTTTTTATCAAGCGGTACAAAATGCTACCAGTCTCAATGCTAGCGAACTTCGTTGTTCACCAGAAACTCTCTTGCTTATTGCTAAAATTGCTGCGACATCCGAATCATTAACTAGTTTTGATTTTGGGGATAACGATATAAGAACTATTGCTAGAGAATTCGCAGCTGCTCTTGCAGAGTCAAAATCCTTACAGATTCTTAATGTTAGGAATAATAATATAGGAAATACTGCTGGAGAATTCGCAGCTGCTCTTGCGGCGTCAAAATCATTACATACTCTTTATTCTTCTGATAATGATATAGGTGATACTGCTCGAGAATTTGCAGCTGCTCTTGCTTCATTATCCTCATTACATATTCTTGAAGCTAATTATAATAATATAGGAGCTGCAGCTCCAGAATTCGCAGCTGCTCTTGCCGCATCGAAATCATTACAAGTTCTTGAGGTTACGCATAATTCTATAGGCTATTCTGCGACAGAATTTGTAACGGCTCTTGCTCCATTAACCTCATTACATAAGCTTAATCTTTGGAACAATGATATAGGCACCCCAAATGCAGAATTAGCAGTAGATTTTGATCCATTTGACTACTACTCACGGGACGAATTAAAGATTCGTCAGGAGAATATAAAACAAGCTATTACAGCATTTGTAAAGGCAATTGAGGCATCAACATCATTACATACTCTGGATATTTCTTATAATAAAATGATAAACGCTAATGCATCCGAGTCCATAAAGGCAACAATGATGACCCGTGTTAAAAAATATGCAGATTTGGCTAATAAACTAAAAGATGTTGATGCTGGTACCATAAAGCTATGTATAGCTGATTTTATTTTTCTTAACGGATGTAGTCAAGCAAAACTTCAGGAATATCTACAAGACACAAAGATTGATTTAGTAAAATATGGGTCTGCAGATTATCTAAATACACAGGTTCTAGAATTAATGGGCATATGTCATACGCCTACTAAAATAAATGACGGTGAAATCAGCCTTTTATTAGATTTACCACGAGAGCTACTAGCAGGAATATTTAGTTGGTTATCATTATTTGATTTGAGAGAAATAGCGACAAATAGCACTGTTAAAATAGAATTTGTTGAAGACAATATTATAAATAGTACCACTACCATGAGTGATGACGAAAACATAATCACTGTTACAGGAGACGTCGATCATTACCACGAGTACTGATCTGAGGCGGATACTTGCCCCTTAAACGTATTGGGTTAATTGTTGCTAAAGGCACAAAACACCATATAGAATTTAGGGGGCAAGTAAAATTACTGCTGACATTAATATACACTTTCCTTAGTATTTTCACCCTATTTAACCCGAGTTTAAAGTAAGGAAAACTCAGGTTAAATACTTATTATATGATCGCTAAATTAATAATCATTTTATCCAAAGCGTCAAAGGATTAGGGTGAGAAGAATCTTCTAATAAAAATTGTAAAGCGATAATGCTTCTAACCACAAACCATACGAATATCATCATATATAAAATGGGGCCAATAAAAATGAGAGTGGTAATCATTGCAACAAAAATTCCTAGCAAACCAAAACCAAACGTTCTAAATGCAAAAATATAGTGGCTGCGCCACCTCTCATCATTATGATTCATGTTTGCAAACGCAAACACTACCCCTACCAATGGTAAGATTGGAATAATTATCCCTCCTAAATACAATATATAAACAAGAATCAGATTCTTTTTTCCTGGCTCGATATACTTTTTAATTTCATCATTCATAAAAACACTAATCCTTCAAACTTTTTATTACTGCACCAAGTATACTACCATGTTTTATATATTCTACTTCATTATCGGTATAAATTTGTAATGTCGCATCGATAGTTTCATTATTGCCATCAGCTTTTTTTATCAAACACTTAATCTGCTCATATGGCTTAATATCATCCGTGATACCCAAGATACTTATCTGTTCATCACCCTTTAAACCTAGGCTTTTCCATGTTATTCCAGAGTTGAAAGAAATAGGCAATACACCCATTCCTACTAAATTTGAGCGATGAATACGCTCAAATGTTTCTGCTACAACAGCCCTTACTCCTAATAAACTAGTTCCTTTTGCAGCCCAATCACGAGAAGATCCCGTGCCATATTCTTTACCAGCAAAAATTACAAGAGGCACTGATTTCTTTTTGTATTCCATAGCCGCATCATAAATACTCATCCGTTGGCCGGTAAGATGGTTAATAGTAACACCTCCTTCAACTCCCTCACATAATAGGTTTTTAATCCTTACATTAGCAAAAGTCCCACGCATCATAACTTCATGATTTCCTCGCCTTGAACCATAAGAATTAAAGTCTACGGGTAAAATTCCATGACTCATTAAAAACTGGGCAGCAGGACTTGTTTTGCTTATTGAGCCAGCGGGTGATATATGATCAGTTGTAATTGAATCGCCAAATAGGGCTAGTAGCCTAGCATCCTTAATGTCACTAAGCGACACTTTTGGCTTAGCTATATCTACAAAATATGGGGGATTGTTTATATAGGTAGATGGCTTCCAATCATAAGTTTGGCTCTCAACCGCTTGAATGTTCTGCCAATTTTTATCACCATGGAATACGTCTTTGTATTTTGCTGCAAACATAGAAGGTGTAACACAAGCGTTCATATACTCTTTTATTTCTTCTTGAGTAGGCCAAAGATCTTTTAGGAAAACTTTTTGCCCCGTGGCCGTGGTGGCGATTGGATCTTTATCTAAATCAATATCGACACTACCAGCTATCGCATAAGCAACAACTAGCGGCGGAGAAGCAAGGTAATTTGCCTTTACGAAGGGATGAATTCTACCTTCAAAATTCCTGTTGCCGGAAAGTATTGAAGCTACTGTAAGCTCCTGATCTTTTATCGTTTTCTCAATCTCCAATTCCAAGGGTCCAGAATTACCAATACATGTTGTGCAACCATACCCAACTAAGTTAAATCCCAAATTATCAAGATATCTGTCCAGCCCCCCTTTACTCAAATATTCTGTAACAACTTGCGAACCTGGCGCTAGAGAAGTTTTTACCCATGGCTTGGATTTTATACCAAGTTTACTAGCTTTTTGGGCAACAATTCCTGCTGCAATCATCACAGATGGGTTAGATGTATTGGTACAACTTGTAATTGCAGCTATTACAACATTACCATGCCCAATAGAATATTCTCCTTTACCTACTTTATGCTTTTGTTTTATATCTGCATTCGTTGCAAAAGTTGGTAATGCTTCAATAAAGTTATTTTTCATATCTGAAAGCCTAACCCTATCTTGAGGACGCCTTGGCCCAGCAAGTGATGGCTCCAAATCATCCATATTTAATTCAATAACATCAGTATATACTGAGTGTTGATCATCTCTCCAATAGCCTTGAAGTTTTGTATATTCCTCTACTAATTTAACTCTGTGCTTATCACGCCCTGTAAGCTGCAAGTATTTTAAAGTCTCATTATCTACAGGAAAAAATCCACATGTAGCACCATATTCAGGAGCCATATTTGAGACGGTAGCTCTATCTGCTAAAGATAATGAATCAAGACCAGGGCCGAAAAACTCAACAAATTTCCCTACCACACCTTTTTTACGCAACATTTCAGTTACTGTGAGAACTAGGTCAGTAGCAGTGATATTCTTAGCAACTTTTCCGGTTAATTTGAATCCAATCACTTCCGGGAGTATCATAGGTAAAGGCTGGCCCAGCATAGCAGCTTCCGCTTCAATTCCACCTACCCCCCACCCAAGGACCGAAAGTGCATTAACCATTGTTGTGTGGCTATCAGTTCCAACTAGTGTATCTGGGTAAGCAAATTTTCCTCTTTCCGTTTCTTCGACATGAACTACTTGGGCCAAGCATTCTAGATTTACTTGATGACAAATACCTGTTCCAGGCGGAACTACCCTGAAATTTTTAAAGCTTTTTTGACCCCATTTTAGAAATTCATAACGCTCTTTATTGCGCTCAAATTCTTTTTGAACATTCTGTGCAAATGAGTCGCTCTTGCCGTAAGAATCAACTTGAACAGAGTGATCAATTACCAAATCTACTGGAATTAGTGGATTTATTTTTAAGGGACTTCCTCCCAATCCTTGCATAGCATCCCGCATCGAAGCAAGATCAACTATTGCCGGGACTCCAGTAAAATCTTGCATTAAAACTCGAGCTGGCAAATAGTTTATTTCATCTTCAGAAGTCTTGTTTTGAAGCCATGTTTTAAATGATTGCATCGACGCACCATAGCCATGTCTTAACACATTTTCTGCCAAAACTCTAAGACAATGAGGCAATTTTTCTAGAACGAAACCATTATCTGAGGCAGCTTTTTTTATATCAAATATATTATATTCTATTCCATCTAATTTAACTTTTTTAGCGTACTTTGAATTAAAATCTATAGCCATAATAAAACTCTCTAAATATAATTTCACCGCCTTTATAGTCTTGAACCGCTATTCCATAATTTCTTTGACTATATACATCAATGATGTTAATTAAACTGAAGCACAACAACAAGAAAATTCGTTGTTTTTATCTATAAATTTGTTACTAATAATTTAATTAACCACTTGATTTTTATGTTATCATTACACTCTCTAGGATTTTCCATCAATGACGAGGAACTCTTTAGAGAGATATCAATAAGTTTTCTACCTTCTTCTATTATCTATTTAAAAGGAAAAAATGGAGCCGGTAAATCATCTCTATTAAGAATGATTGCTAACATTCAAAAACCCAGCTCAGGCAAAATAACTTTTAGTAAAGATTCGCTGCCTATTACAATGCTAAAAAAACCTTATTGCACCTATATCGGGCACCGTTATGCAATAAAACCAGAATTAACTGTATTTGAAAATATCCATTTTTGGTCAAAGCTCTATAACTCAGAAATTCTCATTGATGCCGCAATAGTGTATTTTGAGCTACAAGATATTTTAAGCACTAGATGTCTGGAACTGTCTGCCGGGACCCAAAAAAAGGTAGCTCTTGCCAGATTAATAGCCTGCCAATCTAAATTATGGCTTCTTGACGAAATTGACTCTAGTCTGGATAGCGAAGCCAAAAAAAAGCTTATGCATCTTATTATCTCACATGCAAATAATGGAGGAATAGTTTTGTTTGCTAGCCATAATGAGCCTGAAATAAAAACTGCACAAATTATTGATTTAAATGATTATAGTACAATTTACAACTAGTCATATTAATTCTTCTCTAAGTAGTATTTGTTAACATCTCTAAGGTCTAACATTTTATAGTCTTGATTAAAAAACTTATTATTTTTATCAAGAGAATTAATATAATCATAAGCTAAGACAAAGCCAATTTCTGGCATCTTTACAGTAATTCCTTCTTTGAAATTAAGATTCCAACGACGCTGCCCATATCTAACTGCGGATTTTACTTTTGACGCTAAATTGGGATATTTGTTTAGTTCATCAAGCAAAACTTGAGCGTAAATGTTTGCATCTTGGCCAACTACATGCAAAAGACTTTCAAATTCCTGGCCCGTATAGGCAGAAATACGGTTTCCTTCCGAGTCAATCAGATATAGTTTTTGTTCAAATTGCCAAATTGCAATCGGAGATCTCTCAACTACAGCAATGTACATTGTTGATGGTAGTCTTCTCTCCACGACTGCAGCTTTTACCCACATGTTTTCTTCCAACCGTTCTTTTACTGCTAAAATATCTATAGCAAAAATAGGAACCCCTTTATCGGCCATTAATGAATCAACTATTTCCTTTAGCGGAGTATTTTTCTGCCCTTCAACTATTATATTTTCTAAAACAAAACCATATTCCGCTGAGAATTTTAGGAGCCAACTGTGAGTTACACGCTTGTAATCATCAAATAGGCTAGTATAAAAAAATATAACCGCAAGTACTACTATTAATAGCTTTAAAAGCAACGCAAGGCGATTATAGTACGCCCAAAGCCTTCTCCTAAAAGAAATATTTGTTTTACCTGCAGTACGGCTATTTCTATTCATCATTTTTCAAATTGCGCAGTTTTAAGTATTTGATCAACTAGCTCCACATAAGAAATTCCTTTAAGAGCCACTATCTCTGGGCACATAGACATTGAGGTCATGCCTGGAAGAGTGTTGGCCTCCAGCAAATAAAATTTATCTTCTTTTTCATCGTAGATAAAATCTACCCTCATTATACCAGAGTCACAATCAAATACGCGACAAGCATACTCCGATATTTCCAAAATTTTATTGTATGCTTCGGGTGGTATAGGAGCGGGAAGTAAATGCTCTGAAAAGCCAGGTCTGTACTTAACTTCATAATCATTGAAGCGCTTGTTTTTTAACAATTTGATCTCGAGCGCCCCCATTGCAACACCATTTAACACTGCAACTTGTACTTCCCTACCTTTAACGTATCGCTCAATAATAACTTCATCGCCATATTCAAATTCATAGTTTGCAAAAACAAAGTCATCTTCTTCAAATATTATTTCAACACCAATACTTGATCCTTGCAACAAAGGCTTTATTACATATGGTCTAGGAATAGGGTCATTTTTTATATTATCCGACTTTCTAACAAATATTGCCTCCGCAACGTGAATCCCATTAGCTTTACAAATAAAATGAGATTTTTTCTTATTCAGCGCGATTGCAGAAGCAAGAACTCCAGGGCCGGTATATGGAATACGCAGAATATTTAGCACACCTTGCAAACAACCGTCTTCGCCATATGTACCGTGCAAGCCATTAAATACCACATCAGGTTTCAATTTTTGTAAAACATAAGCAATATCTGCTCCCATATCAACAAACACTACAAAATGCCCCAGCTCAAGTAAAGAATTTACAATCCCATTGGAAGACATAAACGAGACTTCTCTTTCGGCAGACATCCCCCCCCCAACAACAACTATAAATTTTTTATTCCTAGCTACATTTAGTTTGAATTGATCAATTTCTTGACCGTTTTTCTCTACATACTCATCAAGAATAATGCTATTCTTAAACGAGCAGTCTACTATCTTCGATTTTGCAAAATAAATCGTATTAAATTTTTTCATTTCTTCCTATTCTCTTAATTTCCCACTTAAGTTCAATACCGCTATGTTCCATAACTTTGCGTCGAACAAATTCGCCAAGCATTTCTATATCATGTGCCGTAGCATTATCTTGATTTATTATAAAATTACAGTGTTTTGTAGACATCAAAGCACCTCCTATTTTTGCCCCTCGAAGCCCAGCTAAGTCAATTAATTCCCAAGCTTTCTTCCCCTCCGGATTAGCAAAAGTACTACCCCCAGTCTTTTCAGTGATTGGTTGCGTACTAGATCTTTTTTTATTAATCTCCTGCATCTTCAATTTAATTTCATCAGCATCTCCAACATCAGCTCGAAATACTACCTTTGTATATATTAAATTTGTTGGTAGAGAATTCTTCCTGTAGCCAAAACCTATCTCTTCAACTGGAATTTGCCTTTTAATACCCAGATTATCCAGCGCATAAACTGACTTTACTATGTCTTTAAACTCGGAACCATAAGATCCCGCATTCATTGCAACCCCTCCGCCAACTGTCCCTGGAATACCGACCAAAAACTCAAACCCTTTTATGCTATTACTCTGAGCAAATTTTGCCAAGTTAAAATTCAAACAAGCTGACCCAACTAAAAGATCTCCGTGAGGTAAGGTTTCTATTTCAGTAAAACCACTACCCAGTTTAATAACAACCCCTTCAATTCCCAGATCTCTAATAATTATATTTGAACCAGCTCCAATGATAGTAACAGGTAGCTTTCCATTATTTTGTTTTAGGAAATCGGCTATATCATCTTCATCGAATGGCTTATATAACACATCAGCTGCCCCACCGACTTTAAACCATGTCAAATGAGCTAAGTTGTAGTTCTCTTTGTATTTTCCTCGAACAGCTGGCAGTTCCATAAAGGCTATATAGCTAATTTTTCTGGTAATTGATTGGCCCAGCTACTGATACTTCCAGCGCCCATCATCACAAATAAGTCTCCTTCTGCCGCAATTGCCTTAATTATTGAAGGAATATCGCTATGATCTCTTAAGTATTTTGCATTACCACCTAGTTTCTGTATAGATTTGGCCAGAATTTCACCACTAATTTCCCGTATAGGCTGCTCACCGGCGGGATATACATCCATAACGTAAATCTCATCAGCATCACTAAAACATTGCGAGAACTCAAGAAACAAATTCTCAAGCCTTGAATATCTATGAGGTTGAAAAATAGCGATTACATGGGCATCACGACTATCTGCAATAACTCGAGCAGTTGCTAATGTGGCAGCAACTTCAACGGGATGATGCGCATAATCATCAATTATTTCTGCGCCTTTATACTGCCCAACTCGGGTGAAGCGCCTTTTAACTCCTTGAAAATCCTTAAATCCGTTCTTGATTACTTTTATCCCAAAATCAAGCTCGATACCAACAGCAATCGCCGCTAATGCATTAAGCACATTGTGCTTTCCAGGAGTTGGGATTGTTATGTGTTCTATTGTTGTCATGCCCACTGAATTGGGCAATTGAAATTTAATATCAAATGTTGAGGAATAAGTATTAGATTTAATATTATACGCTATAACATGAGCATCTCCTGACTCAATTCCATAAGTTATAATTCTTCTTTCGGTTACTTCTTCAACTAGTTTCCGAACAACTGGATGATCAATACAAGCAACGCCAAAACCATAAAAAGGTAAATTCCTAAAAAAGCTTTTAAAGGCTAATATTAAGGTGTCAAAATCCTTATAGTAATCCATATGCTCAGGATCAATATTAGTGATAATACCTATCGTTGATGGAATTTTAATAAACGTTGCATCTGATTCATCTGCTTCTACTACTAAATAATCACTTTTTCCTAGATATGCATTTGTACTACGGTTGTTGATTATCCCACCATTAATTACCGTGGGATCAAGACCAGCCGCTTCAAATAAACAGGCAACGAGGGAAGTAGTAGTAGTTTTTCCGTGTGATCCAGATATTGCCACTGAGCACTTCAAACGCATTAATTCAGCAAGCATTTCTGCCCTTCTAATTACGGGAATCTTAGTTTCTATTGCTGCTATAACTTCAGGATTATTAGACTTTACTGCAGAGGAGATAACAACATACGATACATTACTTACATTTTGCTTCTCATGCCCTATTACAACTCTAATCCCTTTTTCTTGAAGCCTTTTCGTGTTTTGACTTTCCGATAAATCGGATCCTTGCACTTTGTAGCCAAGATTATGCATGATTTCTGCTATTCCACTCATACCTATACCCCCAATACCGACAAAATGAATGGTATCAAGCGTTCCTCTTTTTCTCTTCAGTTCAAGTAGTAACATCTGCTCCAGCCCTCATAAATTTTTGATTCTTACCACACCACAGATTAAATAGCCCGCAATCTTAGAGACTCGAGATCCATAAAATTTGTTCTACCTTTAAAAGCGAGTTTGGTATAATATCGGTCAATATTAACTAGTAATTACGGCGAATGCAACTGCAAAGGGCTTATCATCCGATAAAGAAACATGGATATCATATTCATTAATTCCTGCATTATTTCTAGAATCTATTTGTACTTTAGGCGCTCCCAATTCATTGGCAATAACAGCAATATCAACAAAGGATAAGTGCTCTCCTATACCCATACCCAAGGCTTTTGCTATCGCTTCTTTTGCAGCAAATCTTTTAGCTAAATAACCTAGTTTCTTATGTTCTGGTAAGTTCTTAAAGTCCGCTATTTCTAGCGCATGAAAATTTTTACTTAGGAATTTATCGCCGTATTTTTTGAATATAGCTTCTATTCTTTTAATATTTACTATGTCAGTGCCAACGCCAATTATCTTTCTAATTTTCAACAAACAACTCTAATATTATTAAATTATAGTTACAAAATAAACTTGATAATCTTCCAAGTAAAGCTAATCCTTAATATTTAACCTTAATTATTTACCTATAACCCAGTCATACCAAATCTAAGCCCGATGCCAATACCAAATTTTTCTTTGGAGTCATAGTTTCCTGCAACATATAACCATTTAGTAACTTCATAATTAAGACCTAAAGTATATTCTTTTTCACTATTCCACATCCAACCAAGCAACACCCTATCGGTCAATTGATGTTCATTCGATAAACTGAATCTCACTTTACCTTTTGTATTAACTCTTAAATCAGCTTCAATGAGTAATGGTAATGTATATGTTGCACCAAAAACACCTCTATTAGATATTTCTTCCTCCTCTCTTTTAAACTTACCACCAACATAAAGGCCCAAGAACTGAGAGAGATATCTTTGATAAATTACTTCCGTTTCATAGTCAGTTTTATAATTGTGGCGAGCATCTATAATGATATTATCATTATTTCTAGTAAACTTAGTTATAGTATTAGCAAAATTAGAATATCCTGCTAACTCGGTGGCATTAAACCAAACATTGCCATGTTCAGCAGAGTGATCGCCATTATGGTCCACAAGTGCCGGATCATGTTCCGTACCATCGTAATGTATAGTACCTCCCATACCTAATTTCATATGGTAAAGATTATGACAATGAAATATCCAATCTTTCTCTTCATTAGCTTCAAATTCAATTTCTACCGTTTCAAATGGAGATACATTCACGGTATGTTTGAGAGGGGTATAATCACCTTGACCATTTAAAACTCTAAAGAAATGTCCATGAAGATGTATTGGATGATTCATCATAGTTTCATTTGCAAGGATAAATTTAACGTTTTCTCCTTTTTTGACAAGGATTTTATTAGCCGCATACATTGGTGTATTGTTAATAGTCCAAACATATCTTTCCATTGACCCAGTCAATCTAAGCATTATGGTTCTAGTAGGGTTGTCTTTTGGTAATGTAGTTATAGTAGGAGATTTGATTGTTTTATAATTATTTAGAAAATCGATGTGATGCAGCTCTTTATTTTTAGGTGATGTATCCATTATCATACCTTGGTGAGCCGAATGATTCATCTGCATACCGACATGTTCTGATGCATTATCAAAATCATCTTCCATTTGCATATTGCTCATGTCATGACCACCCATACTGCCATGATCCATTCCTCCCATCATATCCATGAGAACCAAATTTGGTTTTGGGTAAAGTGGCGCTGCCACTAATTCACCACGGCCAATATGTGTTACGGCATAGCCAGTGCCATCTTCAGCAGATGATCTAAATTCATAAGTTTTGCTGTCTGGCACTGTAACAATCACGTCATAAGTCTCAGCCATTGCTATTCTTACACGCTTGGCGGTAAATGGTTCAATTTTAATGCCATCAGCCTCTATGATTTTCATAGATCCTCCGGAATATTCAAAAATAAAGTATGATGAAGCAGCGGCATTGATTATTCTTAATTTAATTCTCGCACCAGCTCTTGCGTGACTTAAGATAGAGCTTTTTTTGCCATTAATTAAAAATGCGTCATAACCAATATCTGACATATCCATTGGTCCCATTCTTGTCCAAGCATTATTTATTCTGATTTTCACAGCTTTAGTGCCATTTTCTAGAATTTTTAACCAGGATTGAACAGAATCTTTTTTAAGTGCATAATAGTCAGCGTCTTGTTTAAGATTAGCTAAAACTTGGTTTGGGTTTTCATCTGTCCAATCCGAAAGAACAAGCACATGTTCTTCATCATAATCTTTTACTTCCTGCTTTGGATAAAACACGATTGAACCATAAACTCCTTGCTGTTCCTGAAGCGCTGAATGTGCATGGTACCAATAAGTACCGCTATGTTTAATAGGAAATTCATAGGTAAAAGTTTTGCTCGGTTTGATTGGTGGAGTGTTGACATATGGAACACCATCCATGTTATTTGGAACTAACACGCCATGCCAATGTATTGAAGTGTCAATATCTAAATTGTTTGTCACTTCAATGCGTAATGTGTCTCCCACCTTTGCTTTAATAGTTGGACCTGGTATAGAGTTATTTAGTGTTAAGGCAAGCGCTTTTTTTCCAGAAATATTTACTTCTTTCTTGTTTACATTGAGTTTATATTCAACAAGTTCAGCATAGGAGCTACTGGTAACACCTAATAAAACCGCTATGATAAGCACTAGGTAACTAACACAATTCTTTAGTATTTTTATTTTCATTATGGTAGCCACTTGCGTTAATAACAACCTAATATTTTGCCCGCTGAATATGCTGCACTACTTTTTTGGTCTTAAGCGAGTTAATAATTTTTTCAATATGAGCAACTGAATCAACTTCAATATCAAAATTCATTTCAAAATAATCGGGATTACGACTAGTGATTTTAAAATTAATAATATTGCCTCCATTTCTGGCGATTTCAGTTGAAACTACGGCTAAACCGGCAGTTTCGTTTAAAAGTACTAAATTTACCCTACAAACAAAAGGGATATTAGAAGAGTTACTATCCCATGTCAGGTCAATTATTCGCTCAGGCATGCCAGCAAAATTATTCAACATTTCACAATCTGAAGTATGAATAGTTACTCCGCTTCCCGTATGTATAACTCCCGCAATCTTATCACCAGGTAAGGGGTGACAACATTTTGCATAGTGCATAACCATACCCGAAATAAGGCCTTTAATAGGAACGGAATTATCTTCTTTATTATCTGGTGTTTTTTTCCGACCAAACTTTAGAAGTGACAATGTAGAGCTTAGTTTACTCTTCTTTGGTTGTACTTGTGTTATAACCTCTTCTCTCGTAATTGTTCCCTCGCCAATTGCAAAGAAAAGATCATCTTTGGTTTTATCAAAAAATTTAATGGCAATATCTATGGCTTTGGATTCATCGTCAATAGATGCTGCTTTTAAGGCTTTGCTGATGATATTATGACCTAATTTGACATATTGATCATATTGCTGAGCACGAATTACTTTCCTAATTTCCGCTCTTGCTTTCCCAGTAATAACAAATTTTTCCCAGGACTGAGAAGCTGTTTGATTCTTGGAAGTAATTATTTCTACTTGATCCCCATTCAAAAGCTGAGTCCTAAGTGGTACAATTCTACCATTAACTTTTGCTCCGATGCACGAATTCCCAATATCTGAATGTACCATATACGCAAAATCAACTGTCGTTGCTCCATTAGGCAGAGCTATAAGATTACCCTTGGGAGTAAAACAAAACACCTGATCATAATACATTGCGAGCTTAGTATTTTGTATAAATTCATCTGGAGCCGCCTCTTTATCTAAGATTGAAAGCAACTCTCTGATCCAAGCATATTTCTTACCATCTGCCTGATCAATGTGCCCCTGTTTGTATCGCCAATGAGCTGCTACCCCGAGCTCGGCGACTTCGTGCATCTCTTTAGTTCGAATTTGTATCTCAATTTTCTGCATCAGCGGACCAATTACCACCGTATGAAGGGATTGGTATCTATTATTTTTAGGAATACTGATGAAGTCTTGAAAATTATCTGGCACCATTTTATAAGCACCATGAATTATCCCCAGAGCGCGATAACAATCTTCAACTGAATCGACAATTACTCTGAATGCCACAATATCAGACAGCTGATCAATACCAACGTCTTTTTGTTTCATTTTCATCCAGGTTGAATATGGTGTCTTCCTACGACCGGAAACGTCTGCTTCCATCCCATTAGTAGAAAGAGTATTTTTTATATGTTGAACAATTTGATCGACAAAATTTTCTTTACCACTTTCAATGCTCTCAAAACGGGTTAAGATTGACTCCCTCACTTCCGGATGAAGCACGCGAAAACATATATCTTGCAGCTCGCCTTTTATCTGCTGAACCCCTATCCTTTCAGCCAAAGGAGCGTAAATCTCCATTGTTTCAATAGCAATTCTCTCTCTTTTTTCAGGTTTGCTGATAAAATCAATAGTACGCATATTATGCAGTCGGTCGGCCAGCTTGATCAGTAAAACTCTTATATCATCACTCATTGCAAGCAATAATTTACGAAAATTCTCAACCTGCCGAACATTATCAGCCTTAAATTCAATTTTAGTTAATTTAGTAACCCCATCAACTAACTTGGCAATGTCTTTAGAAAAGTTTTTTTCAATACACTCAATAGTGAGGTCGGTATCTTCAATGGTATCATGCAATATAGCAGTTACAATAGAGTCCGAATCTAGTCTCATTTGAGCTATTATTTCAGCTACTTGAAGAGGATGATAATAATATGGTTCACCCGAAGCCCTTTGCTGGGTTCCATGGTATTTCACAGCAAAATTAATTGCCTTCCTGACTACTTCTTCATCAAGCTTTACTCCGTAAGATTTATACTTATCGATAACTTCTTGATGATCCACAAATTTAATTAGCAAAGTTTATTTAATTCTGGCGTCGCAATATCCACTTCTTTCTTTAGTTGACGATGCAATGCTTCAAATTTAGCAAAGCCTTCTCCCCCATTGTCAACAAGATTTCTGCACAATTCTTCTATATCTTTCGCAATAACAGACACCCTATCAACGCCAAGTTGTTTGGCAGAAGATTTTATCGTATGCGCTGGAGAAATAGCCATCTCTACATTCTTGGTTTGAACTCCTTTTTCGATTTCTTCTAGATACATTTGCATATCTTCAAGAAAATACTTAACCATCATAGGAAACCGATCATTCATAAGGGCTTTTGCTTCTGCAATAGTCTTCATATTTATAATATCTAACGGTAGGTTTGTCATAATTTATCCTCTTACCCAATTGTTACTAGTATTAAAATTAGCACTTCGTACAAGTAGATAAGTCTTGTTTTTGCAATCAACAGCTTATACATAATTTATTATCAAGTATAATAAAGCTATTTGCAAGTATTTCAGCACATTCTACTTATCTTGACTTACCCCTAGGTACAACCAATTTGGGGATCCTTTAATGTCTCCCATGCTATTCTTTATTGACAAGCCATTTTCTGATTATCCCTGCAAAATCCTTTTGTCTCACTGGTTTGCTTAAATAATCATCCATTCCAGCTTGCATACATCTTTCCTTATCGCCCTTCATAGCATTTGCAGTAAGCGCAATAATAGGAATATGTATTAAGTTACTCTTTTTTTCATATTCCCGCACTTCTTTAGTTGCCTCGAACCCATCCATAATTGGCATTTGACAATCCATGAATATTAAGTCGAAATTCCTATCATTCTGCAATATTTCTACTGCCTCTTTACCATTTCTTATTGCAACTACCTCGCATCTAAGTTTTTCTAACATTTCTTTGGCAAACTCAGCGTTAATACGGTTATCTTCCGCCATAAGCACTCTAATTGGAGTAGTTATTCCATGATCTAGATAGTCACTACTAACTTGAATCGGTTTATTTTCTATACTATCTTTTGAAGCAATATCAAATGGCAGCGCAAAAGAAAAGATTGACCCTTGTCCCGGTTCACTCTCTACATTAATTTCTCCACCCAACATAGATACTAACATCTGAGAAATAGCTAAACCTAGGCCTGTTCCTCCAAATTTTCTAGTAGTTGAGCTATCAGCTTGGGCAAATTTGTTAAATATAAAACGTCTTTGTTCTTTAGTAAGTCCAACCCCGGTATCTTGCACTGAAATCAGTAATATAGTTTTTCCTCTTGGAGGAATAGCTGATTCTTGATTTTCAATTGTAATAATAACACTTCCACTTTCCGTAAACTTAATCGCATTACCAACCAAATTATATAAAATCTGACGAATCCTCATTGAGTCACCGACTATATATTCTTGTGTTTCTTTTTTATATACTAAGCTTAATTTAAGCTTTTTTTGCAAAGCTTTTGGCATTAACAAATCAATAACTTCTTGACTCGCTCTTTTAAGGTCGAATGGCCCCATTTCTATATCTATCTTACCAGCTTCTATTTTAGAAAAATCAAGAATATCATTTAATATTTCAAGCAAATTTTCAGCCGAATAAAGAACATTATTCATATACCCCCTTTGTGGAGGAGTTAGCTCGGTACCTAGGACAAGTTCAGTTGTTCCTATTATTCCATTCATGGGAGTTCTTATTTCATGACTCATTGTTGCCAAGAAATCTGACTTCATTCTAGTTGCCGATTCAGCTTCCTCTTTAGCTTGTTTAAGTTTCTTTTCGATATTTTTTCTATAACTTATATCTGTAATAGACCCCGTCATTCTCTTGACACCAGAATCTCTATCCCTCGTAACGATACCTCTAAACTGATACCAATTATACTTTTCAGATTTTTTTAGCATACGATACTCAATATCAAAAGTTCTTCCTTTGAAAGTATGAGAATTAAACAATGCTTCAACAGATTCAATGTCGTCTGGATGTATTATTTTCATAAAATTTGAGAGCTTCGGCTCTATCTCATTGAGGTCGTATCCCAGCAATTTAAAAAACTGTGGAGACCAATATTGCTTTTCTGTTGAAGTATTAACCCAATCCCAAATTCCATCTCTTGTACCTTTTACGACTAACTGAAATCTGGTTTCACTTTCTTTTAAATCAAAAGTTTGCTTCTTAACAAAACCCTCAATAGTATCGGAATATCCAGTAATAATTAAAGTTAAGATAGAAACTAAAACCTGAATACCCAAACCCACCAGTAACAAATACCAAAGATGCCATTCTTTATGAGAAACTAAATATTCTTTTCTTTGTTCAAATTTAAGCGTCCAAATTCTTTGTCCTATTTCCATAGAAGTTAACGCTGATAATAAAAACCCTGGGGCTTTATTAAAAGATTTATATATAATATTTTCTTCGCCCGTTGGGGATGAAGTATGGTCTAAAATAGTTATCTCAATTCCTTTTAGCTTTAAGTCTTCAGAAAAATTTTCAATTATACCCTTTAATTTATACTTCCCGACTACAAATCCCTTGATATTCTTTTCCCTTTCTGCGGCAGTCAAAGTTTTAGCTTTATTATTATAAACTGGATCCAAAATGGTAAACATGACGTTATCTTGGTCTTGTTGGGTATTATTATGAATTTGCGCAATTACAATTTTGCCGCTTTGAGTAGCAGCTTTTAATGCCCCCTTGTATTTATCAAAAGACGAGATATCAAGGCCCAGTTTATTTGTAACAGCATTATATGGCTCTGAATATAATACGGGATAATAAATTTCCTTTGGAATATGCTTTGGATCTTTACTGTTTTTACCAGCCTTAATCGAAAAATTTTCTATGCCATCTTTCTTAGTAAGCTCCAGCAATAATGATACCTCGTCTTTATTAACCTTAGGAGCCCACCTTACGTAATGAATGTAAGGATTATTAACAAAATGCTTAACAAATTCTCCAAACTCTGACCTACTAACAAATTCTGATGCATTAAAAAAATTCTTAACCGATTCTATCTCTTGGGTTTTAGCTGCGATTTGGTGTTC
Organism: Rickettsia typhi; assembly: GCA_945907105.1. Classification (GTDB taxonomy): domain Bacteria; phylum Pseudomonadota; class Alphaproteobacteria; order Rickettsiales; family Rickettsiaceae; genus Megaera_A. The sequence goes on from CAMDSB010000004.1 coordinate 55,406, forward strand.
AAATCTAATTGTAGCGTTTCTCGCTTCTAAATCTAAACTTTGTTGAAGCTTTTTCGCTTCATATTCACTTGTACTAGTAAAAATCACTGCAATTAAGGTTAGCATTACAAGAAGCGGAGTAGCTATATATATTTTTCGTTTATTACTAATATATTTTTTTGGCGAAAATAAAGTAACTAGCACCGGGGTAATAGTAATTATTCCTAAACTATTTCCAATCCACCAAGAACACCAGCTGTACCAATATTCACTAGAAGCAATATATCCCTTAAAATAGAACATGGTCACTGCAATAGTTGGAGATGGAATTGCTCCGATCAAACCCGCACCTAGAAACAAAATCAAAATATCTTGCCAATGTGAAAATGAACTAGGAAATCCAATAAACCTTTTGATAATATATGATGCTGTAAAAGCTTCACAAAGAGCTCCCAAGGCAATAAATGCAGGCATGCTTATATAACTGAATATTGCCGGAGAAAAAATTTCGAGTATTGATAACTTTTGATTTAAATTTATCAAATTCAGCACCAAAGAAGCAAAAAAAACTCCTGGTAATGCTTTATACCCTAGCAATACAATCCCCGCTGAAGCAAACCCGGATGCGGGCCAAATGGCAGTTGAGTCATCAGGGGGTAACGCTAACAAAAATCCTAATTTTCCAGGAATAAAGTAGGCTAAAAACAATATAAAATTGCAAATTAGCACATTTCTCATTTTATCCTACCAGTCAACTGTTGACTTTAAAGTACTGTCTATTGTCGCTAAAACTTGATTTCCTTCTTTATTATATTCTAGCTTGGAAAATATCATATTGGCCCTAGTAATGCCTCTTCCATGGCTTTCTAGAGCTCTAGAAGGATCAGCATTCATATATTTTTGCCAAAAAAACCCACTACCTTGATCAGAAATTTTGATCACATACTTATTGCCATTTTTAACAAAATCTACTTCGGCTTTCTTCTCGATGTTTTCTGGTAATTGAGCTCTTTTATCTACTTCCTCTCTCCACCCACCAGATAATAGCAAAGCAGTCTTGTCTTCATACGATATAGCTAAGTTACCATGCTCTATAGCATTAACGATTAGCTCTGCTATTCCTGGTAACACAGTTTCCGGATCAGGAAAGCAGTTAGCTACAAAACAAGATATATTTTCTGCTTCCGCGATAGTTTGGACATAAAATACTGCTCTATGCATAAGCTGAAAACTGCTTCTATGACTACTTAACTCAGCTCTCAGAAGTTTTTTTTGCTTAGATTCTTTAACGGCAGACGAAACAACTGACCTCAAAACTTCTTCTGCAATAGGCTTAGTAAGGTAATAAAATACTCCAGCATCTATGCCTTCTTTTATTTGATCAGGGCTATCTGAACCTGTTTGCATAATAATCGGAATTCTTGTAAGATTCTTTTGCTTTTTTAACCACTCAATCACTTGAATACCATCCATCTCAGGCATCATCCTATCAAGAAGTATTGCATCAATTACCTTATGCTCTTTTTCTATGATTTCGCATGCAGATTTTCCATCAATTGCGGTAATAACTGTGTACCCCTGACTCTGTAATCTTACCTCAAGAGTCATAAGGGCAGTTCTATCGTCATCGACAACAAGAAGTGTTGAAGGACTGATGGCTTCGTTTTTTATTAATACCATATATAATAACTATCTTTATGACTATCTTTCTGAAAAAGCTGTTGTTACAGAATTACGAATCGGTTTTAATAAATACGCGAGTATAGACTTCTTACCTGTAACGATGTCTGCCTGAACAGTCATTCCAGGAACAATTAAATTTTTCTTGGGATCTGACCCTACATAGTTTCTAGAAAGAGAAACTCTTCCCATATAATACCTAGCCCCGTCCGGTTTTACGAATGTTGTTGCAGAAATATAAAT